>CP144813.1:0-119350 GCA_036689395.1 Candidatus Stammera capleta | reverse complement strand
TTTATTATATATTTATTGTAACATATATAATAAATATACATATGTATATTTATTATATATGTTACAATAAATATATAATAAACATTAAATACTAAATGAATTACTTAATATAAAAAATAAAATATTAAATAATTCAATATAGTATATAAAAAATTAATTATAATAATATATATAAGAAGCTAAATCTAAAACTTTTTCAGAATAACCTGTTTCATTGTCATATCATGAAATTAATTTAATAAATTTATTATTTAATAATAAAGTAGATTTAGCATCAAAAATAGAAATTAATTTATTACCATTAAAATCACTAGAAACTACATCATCATATGTAATACCTAAAATTCCATTTAAATAACTTTTAGAAGCTTCTTCCATACAAGAACATATTTCATTATAAGTAGTATCAGAGTTTAATTTAATAGTAAAATCAATAACTGAAACATTAGGAACAGGAACTCTAAAAGACATACCTTTAATTTTATTTTTTAAATCAGGAATTATATATTCTAAAGAATCTATAGAACTAGTAGAATAAGGAATAATATTTCCAAATATACTTCTACCAATACGTAAATTTTTTAAAGAATAACTATCAACTATTTTCTGAATAGAAGTAGATGCGTGTATATTAGTTATAAAAACTTCAATAATACCAAAATTATCATTAATAACTTTAATTATAGGTGCTAAACAATTAGTAGTACAAGAAGAATTAGAAACAATATTTTGTCCATTATAATTATGATGATTTATACCCATTACAAACATGGGAATATCATTTTTTTTTGAAGAATTAGTTATTACTACATATTTAGATCCTGATAAAATATGACCATAAGATAATTCTTTAGTTAAAAATATACCAGTAGATTCTATTACAACATCAACATTAAATTTACTTCATGGAATATCATTAGGTTTACTAAAAGAAGTAACATATATTTTATTATCATTAACAAATAAATTATTATCTACAATATTTATTGTACCATTAAATTTACCATGAATAGAATCATATTTTAACATATAAGCTATATTATCAATTTTAACTAAATCATTTATAGCTACTATCTTAATATTTTTCTTAAATTGAGAATTACGAAATACCGCCCTACCAATTCTACCAAAACCATTTATACCTATTCTAATAGTCATAAAACTCCACAATATTTATAATAATAAATAATTTTAATTAATTATACTTTAAAATAAAATAATTTATAATATTTTAATTTTTAAAAATATTTAATTATAAATTAATAACAAATAAAAATATAATTTTTTAAAATTTATATTTATAAAAATTAAATATAAATAATTTTAAAATATATTATTAATATATTTAAAAAAAATATAAAAATATTTTATTAAATAATAAAAGATATAAATATATAAATAAACTTATAATACAAATAAAATAATTATTATAATTCAATAAAAATTTATTTAATAAAAAAAAAAATAAATAAAATTATCAATATTTGATATAAATATTATAAAAAATAAAAAATCAAATAAATAAAAATAAAAAAAACAAAATTTAATATAAATTTAAAATATTTAATAATAAATAAAACTGAAGTAAAAAATATTAATAAATATATACTTAATTTTTTTATAAAAATACTCTAAATTTCTTAAAAAGAAATATATTCAAAATAATCAAAAAACATAGGATTTTTTGCAGACAAAAAAGCAATTTTATCACATTTATTATTATAATAATTTCCTTTATGAGATTTTAATAAATTTCATTTAATTTTCTTTTTAAATAAAATTATATTTTTATATATTAAATTTCATAAATCTATATTTTTTATATATTTATTATTAGAATTTTTTCAATTATTTTTTTTTCAAGAATAAATTCAATAATTAACACCATTATACAAATAAGTACTATCAGTAAATATATTAACATTATTATTAATATATAAATTATTTATTAAAAATTTTAATGATAATATAAAAGCCATTAACTCCATTCTATTATTAGTAGTATAATAATAACCAGCTTTTAAAATAATTTCTTTTTTAATAAATTTAATAATAGAAGCGCAACCACCAGGACCTGGATTATTAATACATGAACCATCTGTATAAATATTTATTTTTAACATATCTTTAAATAAAAAAAATTAATTTTATTAATATTATAAACTAATTTAAAAAAAATGAAAAAACAAATTGTATTGGATGTAGAAACAACGGGAATTAATTTAATAGAAAATCATTATAAAGGACATAAAATAATTGAAATAGGAGCTATAGAACTAATAAATAGAAAAATAACTAATAATTTTATACATTTTTATATTAACCCAAACAGAAAAATAGATGAAAGAGCATATAAAATACATGGAATAAGTAATTATTTTTTAAAAGATAAACCTATATTTGCTAATATAGCAAAAAAATTAATTAATTTCATAAAAAATAAAGAATTAATAATACATAATGCAAATTTTGATGTTAAATTTATAGAATATGAATTAAAATTAATAAATTTTAAAATTAAAAAAATAAAAAATATATGTAAAATTACTGATACATTATCAATAGCAAGAAAATTATTTCCTGGAAAAAAAAATAATTTAAATTCATTATGTCAAAGATATAAAATAGATATATCAAAAAGAAAAAAACATGGAGCATTATTAGATGCAAAATTATTATCAATAGCATATTTATTTATGACAAGAAAGCAAAATAAAATAACATTCTATAAAAAAAAAACAAAAAAAATAAAAAATAAAAAAAATATAAAGAAATTTTTTATAAATAATAATAATCAAAAAATTAAAAAAAAATATATAAAAAAACATATAAAGTATTTAAAATATATAAAAAAAAAAAGTAATAAATGTATATGACTAAAAAAATATAAAATAATTAACATATAAATAATTTTTAAAGAGTAAAAATATGAATTATATATCTATAAAAAAAATACAAAAAATAAAAAATTTAAAAAAAAACAAAGTTATATATATATATGGAAGAGTAAAAACCAAAAGATATTCAAATAAAAATATATTTTTTATAGACATTAAAGATGGTTCATGTATAAATCCTATACAAATAATTTTAAAAGAAAAATATATAAAAAAAAATAAAAAAATCTTAAAAATAAATACAGGATGAGTATTAAAAATTAAAGGAAAATTGAAAATAAATAAAAAAAATAAAAAAAAAGAAATACATGCAATTAAAATTAAAACAATAGGAAAAATTAATAATCAAGAAAAATATCCTATAAGTGCAAAATATCATTCTTTAGAATATTTAAGAAAAAATTTACATTTAAGATGTAGAACATCATTAATAGAATCTATAACTAGAATAAGAAATACATTAATATATAATATACATAAGTATTTACAAAAAAAAAATTTTTATTTAATAACAACTCCTATAATTACTTCGCTAGATACAGAAGGTAATAGTAAAATGTTTAAAATAAAAAATAAAAATTTTTTTAACAAAAAATCTTTTTTAACTGTTTCAGGACAATTAAATTTAGAAACATATGTATGTTCATTATTTAAAGTTTACAATTTAGGACCAATATTTAGAGCAGAAAACTCTAATACTAACAAACATTTAGCAGAATTTTGAATGTTAGAATTAGAAATAGTATTAGCTAATATTAATAAAATAATAAAAATATCAAAAGATATATTATCTTACTGTATAAAAAAAATAATTAAAAAAAATTTAAATGATTTAGAATTTTTATTTAAATATACAAAAAAAAAAAAAGATAAATATTTAATTAATATAATAGAAAAAAAATTTATACAAATAAAATATAAAGAAATATTTAAAATAATTAAAAAAAAAGAAAAAGTATTTAAAGAAAAAATTATTTGAGGAATGGATATATCATCAGAAATAGAAAAATATTTAACAAAAAAATATTTTAAATTACCAATAATAATTACAAATTTTCCTAAAGAAATAAAACCTTTTTATATGAAAAAAAATAAAAATAATAAAACAGTTTCATGCATGGATATTATCCTACCAAATGTTGGAGAAATTATAGGAGGTTCAGAAAGAGAAGAAAATATAAAATTATTAGATAATAATATAAATGAAAAAAAAATGAATAAAAATAAATACTGATGATATAGAGATTTAAGAAAATATGGAACTATTCCTCATTCTGGTTTTGGTTTAGGAATAGAAAGATTATTAATGTATATAACTAATATGAAAAATATAAAAGATGTTATACCTTTTCCAAGGTATCCTAAATATATAAATTTTTAAAATAAATTATTAATTTGTGAATATTTTATTAAATTTATATAATAAAATATATATATATGCATATATTTTATATATGTATATATATACATATTAATAAATATAAGGAATAAAAAAAATGAATATAATTAAAAAAAATTCATTAATATTAATTATAATATCATTATTAACTATACAAACATCTAAATCTATTACAATAATAAAAAACAAAAATACTTTATTTAATGTCAATAGTTTAATATCAAATCAATATTTTAATAAAAATAAAAAAAAATCTTTATCATTAATAATAAAAGGAAAAAATAAATTAAATAATAATACAATTATATTTGGAAAAATAAATACAATATTTAAGATAAATAAAGAAAAAAAAAATAAAATAAATAACATAAAAACAAATTTATTTTATATAGGTATTAAAAATAATTGTTTAGGAGAAATAAATTATGGAAAAAATTATGAAAATATAAATAATACATTATTATATACAAATATTTTTCCATATAAAAATATATTAAATAATAGTAATAATAATATAAATAATAATTTAATAACATATAAAAAAAAAATTAATTTTAAAAAAAATTTACCAATATTAAAAAATATCAAATTTATATTTCAATATCAAAAAAATAATAATTTAAATAATCCAATAAATAATATTATAAAATTTTATGAAAATGGATGAGGAACAACTTATAAATTAAAAACTAAATATGGAATTGAATTATCAACTTCATATTCTTCAAAAAAATATAATATAAAAAAAAATATTAAACTTAAAAAAAACATTTTACATAATAATAATTATTTAAAAAAATATATATGATCAACTGGAATAAAATATAACTTAAATAAATTATATTTAGGAACAACATATACTCAAAAAAATAATTTAATAAATAATTCAATAATAAATAAAAATAATAATGAAAAAAACTATTATTTTAATACAATAATAAAATATAATTTTAAATCTGGATTTACTCCAATTATAGGATATACTCAAATAAAAACATATAATAAAATTAAAAATAAAAATTTAATTAATACAGAAAAATATTTTAATTTTTCAACTATATATAAATTTAATAAATCATTAATTGGTTATATTAATTATAAAATAAATCAATTATATAATAATAATAATATTATGTCACTAGGATTTATTCTTAAATTTTAATTTTTAATAATTTAAAAAAAAAAATAAACACATCCGAGAGGATTCGAACCCCTGACAACTCGGTTCGTAGCCGAGTACTCTATCCACTGAGTTACGGATGTAACGATGAGAGAGGGATTCGAACCCTCGATACTTTTAAAGTATTCTCCCTTAGCAGAGGAGTACCTTCAACCACTCGGTCATCTCATCAATAAAAAATAAAAATATTATTTAGATAAATTATTTTTTTTATCTTTAATAATTTTTATATATATTTCTTTCCTATAAATAGGAATATCTTTAGGTGCTTCAATACCTATACGAATTTGATTACCTTTAATACTTAATATAGTTATAATTATATCATTTTTTATAATTAATGTTTCACCAATTTTACGAGTTAAAATAAGCATTTATAAACCCTATCCTTATATACTTTTATTTATTAATAATATTTTATTAAAATTTAATAATTTATATATTACAAAATTTATTATTTTATATAAATTAAAATTATCTTCTAAAAATAAAATATTAAAAAATTCTATATTAAAACTATTTTTCTTTATAATTTTATATCTTTTAATATTTAAAAAATTATTATTTAATATATCTAAATTAAAATTATTAATTATTCTTTTTTCTAAAACTAAAATTAATTTATTAATATTATTTAATTTTAATATAAATATTATTAAAAATAAATTAAATTTAATTTTTATTTTATTTATTACCTTAAATAATATATTTTCATTTAAAAAATCATTATAAAAAAATCTCTTAATTAAAATATTTAAACTATCATAATTTATGATATCTTTTAATAAAATTTGAGATAAAATATTTTTAATTAATATATCATATATTAATTTATTTTTTTTTTTATCAATTATTTCATTTTTTTTTATAAAAAATATTTTTTTATATATATTTTTTTCATTAACTGATAATAAACTACAAATATTTTTTAAAAAGAATAAATTTTTATTTATATATTTTAAAGCATATAAATTAGTATATGCTTTAATACGTTTAATATTATAAGAAATATTACTTTTTTTTTTAATTATAAATAAATTTATGTTGCCAGTATTTTTGACATGTGTGCCACAACAATAATCTTTTATAACATCACCAAAATTAACAATACGAATATAATTATTTTTATTTAAAAAAATAAATTTTTTATTTATTTTTTTATTTTTAATTATTTTTTCTGAAAAACATAATTTTTTTCATATTATTTTATTAACATTTCTATTTATTTTATAAACATCAATATTATTTAAATTTAAATTATAATAAAAATCTAGAGAAAAATAATTACTTTTTATTTTAGAACCTAATTGTTTAATATTTTTAGAAAAAATTCTTTTTAAAATATATAATAATATATGACATGCAGAATGATTACAAGAAATATCAAACCTGTAATTATAATCATATTTTACTTTAACAATATCATTAATTCTGATATAACCATATTTTAGAAAACCAATATGTAATATATAATTACCTAAAAATTTAGTTTTACATACAAAAAATTTAAAATTATCATTATATATAAAACCTCTATCACTAATTTGACCCCCACATTCAGGATATAAAACAGTATAAGATAATATAATTATTAATTTAATATTAGATTTATCAAAATAATCAATTATATTATTTTCATTTAATATGCTAATAATTTTACTACAACAACAATATAAATTATATCCAATAAATTTTGTTTTTTTTATATTATCATTTAAATTTAATATTATATTATTTTTATTAAATATACTAAATTTTTTAGATTTTATTTTTTGTAAGTTTAAAAAATAATTAAATTTTTCAATATCAATAATAAAATTATTATATTTACATACTTCAATTATTATATCTAAAGGTAAACCATAAGTATCATATAATAAAAATACAATTTTACCATCTAAAATATTATTTCTATAAATATTTGTTTTTTTTAAATAAAAATATAATATATTTAAACTATTAAATAAATTTAAAAAATACTTTTTTTCTTCATTTATAATAATATTTTTAATTTTTATAAAAATTTCATTATCTTTAAAATCATAAAATTTAAAAAATCAATTTTTTATATAATATAATAATTCATTTAAAATATAATTTTTATTTTTAATTAATAAATAAATATAAGTTAAAGTTCTTCTAATTATTTTACGTAATATATAACCTCTATATTCATTAGAAGGTAATATACCATCTATTATTAAATATATTATAGACCTTAAATGATCAGATATTAAATTAAAAATAAAAATATTTCTATCATTTATTTTAATATTAAAAAATTTAGATATTTTTTCTTTTAATTTTAAAAATATATCAATATTAAAATTAGAATTAACATTTTGTAGTACTGAACATATTCTTTCTAAACCCATACCTGTATCTACAGATTTATATTTCAATTTAACAATATTACTATCATTTATAATATTATATTCTATAAAAACTAAATTTCATATTTCTAAATACTTATTAGTATCTTTATATAATAAAAAATTTTTAATATTATTAATACAATTTATATTATAATATATTTCTGTACTATAACCACATGGACCAAAATTTGACATTTGTCAAAAATTATCAGATTTATTATTTATATAATTACATTTATTGCCAACTAAAAAAATATTATTTTTATTAATACCTAAAATATTTGATCATATATTATAAGTTTCAAAATCATTAATATTTACAGTAATAATTAATTTATTTTTATTTAAATTAAATCATTTTTTAGAAGTTAATAATTCTCAAGCATATAAAATAGATTCTTTTTTAAAATAAGAATTAAAACTAAAATTTCCCATCATCTCAAAAAAAGTATTATGTCTATAGGTATATCCTATATTTTTTATATCATTATGTTTTCCACCAACCCTTAAACAACGTTGTATAGTAATAATTCTTTTATATATACTTTTACTTAAACCTAAAAAAACATTTTTAAATTGATTCATACCAGCATTTGTAAATAATAAACTATTATCATTAGGTATTAAAGAACTACTTTTAATTAATAAATGATCTTTAGATTTAAAAAAATCTATAAACATATTACGTATTTCATTAAAACTTTTATACATAATTAAACTTATATAATAATAAAATTGTAATTAAAAATTATAAACATATAATAAATATATTATACTTTATAATAATAAAAATATTATATAATAATAATAAATTATTAATATAAATTAAAGTAAAATAAAATATGAACAAAAAAAATGAATCAATGAATTCTACCATAAAATATATAGAAAATAAATTTGGTAAAGGATCTATAATGAAATTAGACAATGATAAAATATATAAAAATATTGAAATAATTTCAACAGGATCAATATCTTTAGATATTGCATTAGGAATAGGTGGTTTACCTTTAGGTAGAATAATAGAAATATATGGACCAGAATCATCAGGAAAAACTACATTAACATTAGAAATAATAGCTTCTGCACAAAAAAAAAATAAAAAATGTATATTTATAGATGCTGAACATGCTTTAGATCCAAAATATGCTCAAAAAATAGGTATTAATATAAAAGAATTATTATTTTCACAACCAGATTATGGAGAACAAGCTTTAGAAATTTGTAATTCATTAGCAAAAAAAAAAAGTATAGATTTAATAGTAGTAGATTCAGTAGCTGCGTTAACACCTAAAGCAGAAATAGAAGGAAATATGGGAGACTCTCATATAGGATTATGTGCAAGAATGATGAGTCAAGCAATGAGAAAATTAGCAAAAAATATATATAAATCAAAAATATTATTAATATTTATTAATCAAATAAGAACAAAAATAGGAATATTATTTGGAAATCCAGAAACTACTACAGGAGGTAATGCTTTAAAATTTTATTCATCAATTAGAATTGATATAAGAAAAATAGGTATAATAAAAGAAAATGAAAATATAATAGGAAATGAAGTAAAAGTAAAAATAGTAAAAAATAAATTATCTGCCCCTTTTAAAGAAACAAAATTTCAAATTTTATATGATAAAGGAATTAATATATATCAAGATATTTTAAATGTAGGAGTAAGTAATAATATCATTAAAAAAAAATCAACATGATATTATTACAATAATAATAAATTAGGGCAAGGTAAAATAAATTCATCAGAATTTATAAAAAAAAATAAAAATATATACAAAGATATATTAAAAGATATTAAAAAAAATAAAAATATATAAATATTTTTAATAAAAAATATATTATATATATATATATATATTATAACATATATATATATATATTTATTTATTTAATAATTAATTTACATAATATATTATTAATAATATTAATAAATTTAGCAGGATTATCTAAAGAATTTGTTTCTATTAATAAAGCTTGATAAAATAAATAATTAACCCATTTCTTAAATAAATCATTATCTATAATACTATTAACATATTTTATTAAAATATGATTAGGATTAATTTCTAATAAATATTTTACTTTAGGAACAGATTTTCCAATTGAAGATAATAATTTAGACATTTGAGTACTAATATCATTATTAGATGTAGTAACAACAACAGGAAAAGTATCTAATTTATTAGTTAAAATAACATCTTTAATATCATATTTAGATAAAACATTTTTTACTCTTAATATAAATTTATCTAAATTATTATTATTAGTACTACAACTTATAATAGATTTGTTTATAGTAATTATATTAGAATCAACATTACTTTTATTTATAGAACAAAATTTAATTCCTTTAAAATCGTTTAAATAAGACATCATTCATTCATCTATTCTATTAAACATTAATAAAACTTCTATATTTTTTTTACGATAAATTTCTAAATGGGGGCTATTAAAAGCAGAATAATAATTATCAGAAATAATATAAAAAATTTTATCTTGTCCAGGTATCATACGATTTAAATAATCTTCTAAAGAAATATATTCATTTTTAGAAGAATTATGAGTAGAACAAAATCTTAATAATAAAGATATTTTATAACGATTTATTTCATCCTCAGCTAAACCTTCTTTAAAAATATTACCAAATTCTTTCCAAAAAATACAATATTTATCTTTATCTAAAGATAATTTATTTAACATATTTATAACTTTATTAGTTATTGAAATACGTAAAATATTAATAAAATTACTATCTTGTAAAATTTCACGAGAAACATTTAAAGATAAATCATTGGTATCTATAATTCCTTGAACAAACCTTAAATAAAAAGGTACTATTTTAGTAATACCTTCCATAATAAAAACTTTATTAATATATAATTTAATACCATTTTTATACTCATCTCTGTTTCATATATTTCAAGGAGAAATACTAGGAATATATATTAAACTAATATATTCATTTTTACCTTCAACTTTATTATGTGACCAAATTAAAGGATTTCCTAAATTATTAGTTAAAGAATTATAAAAATCAATATATTCTTTATTAGAAATATCTTTTTTATCTTTAGTTCATAATGCATAAGATTGATTTATTTTTTTATATATATATTTATTTTCTTTTTTATCAAAATATTTAAGTTTTATAGGAATATTAATATAATTAGAATATTTTATAACTACTTTTTCTATATTAGAATTATCTAAAAATTCTTTACAAGAATTTTTAATATTTAATATAATATCAGTACCAACATTATCTTTAAATTTTTTAATAATAGTATATTTACCATGACCACTTGAACTTCATAAATATCCATATTTACCAATAATAGATTTAGTATGTACTAAAACTTTATCAGATACCATAAATGAAGAATAAAAACCAACACCAAATTGACCTATCATATTTATATTATCTTTTTTATTCAAATTAATATATTTATCTAAAAATTTTTTAGTACCTGATTTTGCTATTTTTCCTAAATTATTAATTAATTCCTTTTTGGTCATACCAATTCCATTATCACTAATTATTAAATTATTATTATCTATATAAATTTTTATAAAATAATTTTTATTTAAATTATTTATATCATTAACTTTACTTTTTATATTATAAAATTTTATCTTATCTATAGCATCAGAAGAATTTGAAATTAATTCCCTCAAAAAAATTTCTTTATTAGAATATAAAGAATTTATCATTATATTTAATAATTCTTTAATTTCTGATTTAAAACTATAAGTTTTTTTTTTCATTTAAAATTCCTAATTATATTATTTTAATAAAAAATACTAAATTACTAAATTATATTATTTTTATCAAATATTATTAATGATTATAAAATATATTTTTATATATAAAAGCTCTAATAACATAAAATTCAAAAATTATTTTTTTATTATTTATAATAAATATATTTTTCTTACATAGTAAAAATAATTTATAATAATAAATAATATCATTTAAATTTAATATTTTCTTAAAACTAATTAAAAAATCTATTTTTATAAAATATTTACTTAAATATTTTTCATATTTAGGATATAAAAATAATAATAATATATTATGAATATTTTCAATTAAAATTAATAAAAAATTATCATAATTTATATCTAAATTATTTAATTTATTTAATAAATAAAATATTTTATTATTTTTCATAAATAAATATTTCATAAACAATAATATTCATTTATATTCTACTATATCTAATAATGAATATATTTTTTTTAAAGATATATTATTATATAAATTTAACATTAATAATTGATCTAATATATTTAAAGCATCTCTCATACTTCCTTTACAATATAAAGATATTATTTTTATAATATTACTATTTAATTTTATTTTTTCTTTATATAAAATATAATTAATCCTTTCAATAATACTTTTAGTATTTAAAGACTTTAAATAAAATGAAATACATCTTGATAATATAGTATCAGGAATTTTATTAATTTCAGTAGTAGCTAAAATAAATTTTACATGCTTAGGAGGTTCCTCTAATATTTTTAACAAAAAATTAAAGCTATAACGAGATAACATATGAACTTCATCAATTATATATATTTTATAACGCATAGAAATTGGTAAATAATTAATATTATCAAAAATTTCTTTAATATCTTCTATTTTAGTACGAGAAGCAGCATCTATTTCAATTACATCCGAAGATTTACTTAAATCAATATTTAAACAATTATAACATTTTCCACAAAAATCATATGTAATACCTTTAATACAATTCAAACCTTTTGATAAAATTCTAGCTAAACTAGTTTTACCAATTCCATGAGAACCATAAAATAAATAACAATTATGTATTTTATTATATTTTAAACTATTAATTAAAATTTCAACTATATTTTTATGACCAATAAAATCTTTAAAAAATTTTGGTCTTCATTTTAAAGATAAATTAACATTAAATAACATAATATTAACTATAAATAATTTTATAATAAAAATAATTTTTATTTACATTATAAATACAAATTAATAACTTTATATAATTTATTATATTCTATAGGTAAATTCAATAATATTCTTATAACTTCATAATAATAATTATTTAACATATCTATAAAAATATTAAACGATTTTATTTTATATTCCTGTTTAGGATTTTTTTGAGAATAAATACATAAATTTATACCTTCTTTAAAATTATCAATAATATATAAATATTCTAATCAAAAAAAATCTAATGTTTTTAACATAATATTTTTTTGTAATTTTAATAATATTTTCTTTTTTATTATTTTTTTATTTATATCAAAAGAAATATTTATTTTTTTTAAAATAAAATTATATATTTTTATAAAATTATTATTAACTAATCATATATTTAATATTTTTATACCAAAATAATCATAATATTTATTAAATAATATTTTATTATTAATATATAGAAATAAAAAATTATTTACTACATTTTCAACATATTTACATATATATTTATAAATATTATTAGAATATAATATTTTATTTCTCTTAAAATAAATAATTTTTCTTTGATCATTATATATATTATCATAATCTAAAAGATGTTTACGAATTTCAAAATTACGATTTTCAATTTTCTTTTGAACATTTTCAATAGATAATGATATTCATGGATGTTCTATACATTCATTATATTTAATACCCAATTTTCTTATATAATATATTATTTTTTTAGAAGAAAAAATATTCATTAAATTATCATCCATAGATATATAAAATCTAGAAGATCCAGGATCCCCTTGTCTACCTGATCTACCTCTTAATTGATTATCTAATCTTCTAGATTCATGTCTTTCTGTACCTATAACATATAAACCACCTAAAGATACTATTAAATCATGATCTATTTTTCATTTTTTTTTAATTAAATTAATTTCTTTTTTATTAATATTTTTTATATTAACTTTAGAAATTCTTTTAATTAAATTACCACCTAAAACTATATCAGTTCCTCTACCAGCCATATTAGTAGCAATAGTAACAGAACCTAATTTACCTGCTTGAGCTATAATATTAGCTTCAAACATATGATATTTAGCATTTAAAACATTATTTTTTATACCATTTTTAAATAATAAATAAGATAAATATTCTGATTTTTCTATAGATGTAGTTCCTACTAAAATTGGTTGACCTTTTTTATGCTTAATTTTTATATCTTCTATTATAGAATTTATTTTTTCTTTTTCTGTTAAATATATTAAATCATCATAATCAATACGAATCATACATTTATTAGTTGGAATAACTACAGTATTTAAATTATAAATTATATTAAATTCAGAAGCTTCAGTAATAGCAGTACCAGTCATACCACATATTTTTTTATAAATACGAAAGTAATTTTGAAAAGTTATATAGGCTAATATTTTATTTTCACCATTAATTTTAACATTTTCTTTAACCTCTAAAGCTTGATGTAATCCATCAGATCATCTTCTATCAGGAGCCATTCTACCTGTATTTTTATCTATAATAATTACTTTATTATTATCAACTAAATAATCTACATCTTTTTTATAAATATAATAAGCTTTTAACAAACAAATTAAATAATTAATAATATTTATATTTTCAAGATTATAAAAAGAATTACTATCACTAAATATATTATTTTTTAGAAATATTTTCTCTAAATTTATAAAACCTTTTTCAGTAAAATAAATTTGATCACTTTTTTTATTAACTATAAAATCACCATTATCTAATTTATAATCAAAATTTTCTTTATATATAGGTTTTAAATCAAAAACAATTTTATTTATTTTTTTATATAAAATATTTACATAATTATTAAAACTTGAAATAATAAGAGGTGTTTTAGATTCATCTATTAAAATTGAATCAACTTCATCTAAAATAGCATAATATAATTTTCTTCTTTGAACTTTATCAAACTTAGAAAAAACCATATTATCTCTTAAATAATCAAAACCAAACTCATTACTAGTACCATAAGTAATATCACATAAATAAGATTTTTTTTTTTCTATTAAAGACATACCATTTAAATTTAAACCAACACTTAAACCTAAAAAATTAAATAATTTACTATTATTAATTCAATCTCTTTTAGCTAAATAATCATTTATAGTAATTACATGAACACCTTTATTAAATAATGAATAAAAATAAGCAGGTAAAGTAGAAGTAATAGTTTTACCTTCACCAGTTTTCATTTCAATAATATAACAATCATATAAATATAAAGCTCCTAGTAATTGAACATCAAATAATTCAATTCCAAAAATCCTTTTTATAGCTTCATATATATTAGTAAAAACATAAGGTAAAATATCATAATTATTAATATTATTATAATTTAATAATATATTACGATATACATTTGTATTATTTTTTATAATATAATCAGAATATTTAGAATATACTTTTTTTAAACTAATTATTTTATCTATAATATTATAAAAAAAATTAATCTTCTTTTCATTTTTATTATTAAAAATATATGAAAATAATTTAATAAACATAATAATTTATAAAATTTATATATATAATAAAATTAAAAAATAAAATTTATATTATAATTATTTAATATCTCAAAATAATTTATAATATATATTATCATAAAAAAAAAAAATGAAAAACAAAATACCTCAATTAATTATAAATATAATTAATAACAATAATAAAAAAAATAATTTATTTTTTTTATTATCTAAAAGTAAATTAATAAAAAAAATAGATAACAAAATAAAAAATATTTTACCAAGAAAAAATTTTAATAACTATAAAATAATAAATATAAAAAAAAATAATATATACATAAAAATAAATAATTATATTATAAAAAAATATTTAATAAAAAACAAAAAAAAAATAATAAAAAAAATAAATCATCCAAAAATAAAAAATATTAAAATAATTATTAATTATAAATTATAAATTATAAATAATTAATTATTTAATATACTTAATATTAATTTAGAATAATTAATATTAGAATATTTAGAACAAATAGCAACTAAACTATTACTAGCCATACCAGGTATAGTATTTATTTCTAAAAATCAAATATTTTCAGATTTATCAATTATATAATCTATTCTTATACATCCTTTACAATTTAAAATCATTCATATTCTTTTAGAAATACTAATTAACTTATTTTTAATATTATTTTTAATATTTTTTGAAAAAAAAATATTATTATTACTATTATTATATTTATAATTAAAATTAAAAATTTTATTTTTAAATTTAATATTTATTGGACACAAAACTTTACTATTTAAAACGCTAACTGTATATTCATCACCACAAATATATTTTTCTAATACAAAATCATTAAAAACAAAATTATTTTTAATAAAATAATCTTTAAAATTATCAAAATTATTTATAATATTTAAACCTATACTTGATCCATGATTATTAGGTTTAATTATAAAAGGAATATTTAATTTTAACAAAATTTTTTTATATAATTTAAAAAGTTTATTTTCATTTATATATTTTATACTAAGAAAAAAATCAGGTAAAATTTTTATTTTAAAATTACTTAAAAACTTCTTAGTATTATATTTATTAATACATAAAGATGAAGTAAAAACTCCACTTCCAGTATATGGAATTTTTAAAAATTCTAAAAAACCTTGTATAATACCATTTTCTCCTATTTTACCATGTAATGTTATAAATACTTTATCAATTTTCATTTTTAAAAAATCATTTAAACAAAAATATTTTATATCAATTGGAAATACATTAATATTTTTTTTTAATAAACATTTAAAAATACAATAACCAGATTTTATAGAAATATCTCTTTCAGTAGAATTACCACCAAAAAAAATAGCAACATTATTTATATTATTCATAATCTTAAAAAATTTATTTTACATAATTATAAATAAAATTATATAAAAATAAATTAATATTACCAGCACCTTGAAATAAAATTATATCTTTATCTTTAATAATATTTAATAAATATTTATAAATATCATATTTTTTATTAATTAAAATACAATTTTTATAATTATATATATCATACATTAATTTAAATAAATCATTACTACTTACACAAAAAATATCATTACTTTCAAAAGATGAATATATATTTAATAATAATAAAATATCTACTTTAACTAAAACATCAGCAAAATAATTTAATAATAATTTAGTTCTACTAAATCTATGAGGTTGAAATATCATAATTATTCTTCTATTTCAAGATTTATATATAGAATGTATATTATAATTTATTTCAGTAGGATGATGTCCATAATCATATATAAATAATATATTATTATAATAACGATTTTTATATAAAAAAGAAAATTCACCTATTATTTCAGATCTTCCTTTTACTCCTTTTAAAAGATATAAAGATTTTTGTAATTTTAATAAATCTACTTTATAAAATAAATTTAATAAAGCTATAGAACTTACTAAATTTAAAATATTATGTTTACCAAATAAATTAACATTTAAATTATATTTTTCTTTTTTATTAATATATAAATTAAAACTACTTAAATTTTTTTTCTGTTTATAATTATCTATTAAAAAATTAGAATTTTTATTAAAACCATAAGTAATTATATTACAATTAAAATTATTATTATTTAAAATTGAAATAATATTAAAATCATCTAAACATGCTATAAAATAACCATAAAATGGAATTCCATTAATATAATTCACAAATGAATTAATTAAATTATTAATATTATTATTATAATTATTTAAATGATCTGAATCTATACTAGTTAAAATAACTATAGTAGGTTTTAATAAATTAAATAAATTATCACTTTCATCTAATTCAATTAAAAAATAATTATTATCACTTAAATAAATATAAGAATTAATAGATTTTATATTACCACCATTTATACAATTTATTTTCATACCATAATTTAAAAATAAATCAAAAACTAAAGAAGTAGTAGTAGTTTTACCATGACTACCAACAACAGTAATTAAATAATTATATCTTGTTAATTCATACAACATTTTAATTCTAGATATTATTGGAATATTATTATATTTAGCAAATATAATTTCATCATTTAATAAATCAATAGCAGAAGAATAAACAACTAAATTACAATTTATTATATTATATTTAGAATGAAAATTATATATTTTAACTCCTAAAGAAGATAAATATTTAACCCTATTATTTAAACATATATCAGATCCAGTTACATTATAACCAGATAATAACATATATTCTGCAATTGATGACATTCCAACTCCACCAATACCAATAAAATGTATAATAAATTTATTTTTATTTATTCCAATAAATAAATCATTATTATTATTATTATTATTATTAATTTTCACTTAATTTATCTCATAATATTAATATTACCATTTAAAAATTATATATTTCCTTTATGAATTTTTTATTAGAATTTTTAATTCTATTTAAATATGATAAATTAGACATATTAAATAATTTTTTTCTATTTAATTTTAATATTATATTAACTAATAAAAATTCATTTAATTCATTCTCATTTATTATAATAGCAGAATTATTTTTAGATAAAAATTTAGCATTTAAATATTGATGATTATTTTTACAAATTAATGGTATAAAAATAGCGGCTAATCCTACATTACTTATTTCACTTACTGTCAATGCCCCAGACCTACATATTATCAAATCAGCTCAATTATAAGCATTATACATATTATATATAAAATCAACACAAACATAATTATTATTATTTATACTTTTTATCAAATTCAAATTTTTTTTATAAAATAAATAACCAACTTGATGTAAAAATGAATATTTATTTATATCTAAAATTTTTATAATCTTAAAAATTACATTATTAATAACTTCAGAACCTTGACTTCCTCCTATTATTAATATATTTATTTTACCAAAACGATTAATTAATCTAATATTAGGAGGTTTTATAGATAATATATCTTCTCTAATAGGATTACCTACAGTAACAACATTTGAATTAAAAACATTAGGAAAAGCTTGTAAACTTTTAGTAGCAATATAATATAAAATTTTATTAGAAACCCCAACAACAGAATTTTGTTCATGTATAATACTATTTATTCTACATAATCATGCAGAAATAATTCCACAAAAAGATATATATCCACCAAAACCTAAAATTAAATCAGGTTTTCAATATTTTATCTTTTTAATAATAAAATAAATAGATTTAATATAAATAAAAAAATTAAATAAAAAATTAATATTTATAAAATTTACAAAATTGGGGATATAAACATATTCAATATCTATTTTATATTTAGGAACTAAAATAGATTCTAATCTATTTTTAGTACCTATCCATTTTATAAAACAACCCCTTTTCTTTAAATATTTAGCTATTACTAATCCAGGAAATATATGACCACCAGTACCACCAGTAATAATCATTACACGATTTATATTCATGATAATTATTATAACTAAAAAAAAATTTTAAAAATATTTGTTAACTAATCTAATAAATTCTAAACCTCTTTGTTTATAATTATCAAATTGATCTAAACTAGAACAACCTGGCGAAAATAAAACAATATCATTAAATTTTAAATTATTATATAAATATTTTATAATATCACTTAAAAAAACAAACTTAAAAGAAATTTTAGGAATTAAATTAAATATAATATCTTTACTTTTTCCATAACAACAAATAAATAAATTATTATAAAATAATAAACTAGGTTTTAAAAATTTTTCAAAATTAACATTTTTATTATCCCCACCCATTAATAATCATATTCTACCTTTAACATTAGATAAATTATTTAAAGCTGATAATGTACTATCTATATTAGTAGATTTAGAATCATTAATTCATAAAATACCATTTTTTTTCTTAATTATGCAAAATCTATGAGATAAACCTTTAAAATTAATTAAATTATACAAAATAATATTTTTAGGAATTTTTAAAATTTCTGAAATACAAATTACAACTAACATATTTAAATAATTAAAAATACCTTTTAAATAAATATACTTAGTATTTATATAATTATAATTATTTTTAAATAAATATAAATTATTATTTAATTTATTAATATAATAATCTCCTACACAATAACCATAAGTAATAACATCTCTTTCAAGTATATTTTTAAATAATATTATTTTTTCATTAAAATTAATTATACAATATTTAGAATTATTTAAAATCTTAAATTTACAAAAAAAATAATCTTGAAAATAAATATATCTATCCATATGATCATAACTAATATTTAAAATACAAGAACAAATAGATTTTAAAGAATATATATATTCTAATTGAAAACTAGATATTTCTAATATATAAATATCACTATTGTTATTTAATAAATTTAATATTGGAACTCCAATATTTCCACCTAAAGAAACATTAATATTATAAGATTTTAAAATATTAAATAATAACGAAACTACAGTACTTTTACCATTAGTTCCAGTAATAGCAATAATAGGTTTATTATTTATTCTACAAAATATTTCTATATCATTAATAATTTCTATACCAATATTTTTAGCTTTAACAATTAAAGGATGATAAGAAGATATACCAGGACTAATAATAATTAAATCAGAATTTAATAATCACTTTTCATTAAAATACCCAAAACAACATTTTATTTTTTTAGAAATAGAAATATTAATATCTTTATTCATATCCATTAATTTAGGAAATATATTTAATGATATAAAATAATTAATACAAGATAAACCAGTTAATCCTGCACCTAAAACAATAATTTTCTTATTATTATAATTAAACATAAAATTTAAAATAAACAAACAATGAAATTAAAAATGATATAAAAGATATAAATCAAAACATAAAAACTATATTTTTCTCTTCATAATTTAATAATTCATAATGATGATGTAAAGGAGCCATTAAAAATACTCTTTTATTAAAAAAATTAAATGAAAAAATTTGAATTATTACAGAAACAATTTCAACTATAAAAATAAAACCACTTAATAAAAGAAAAAATTCTTTTCTTAATAAAATAAAAATAGCAGGTAAAATAAAACCTAAAGATAATGAACCAATATCACCTAAAAAAATTTTAGCAGGATAAAAATTATAATATAAAAAAGCAAACAATATACCTAAAATAATACTAATTGATATAATCAAATATTTAATAAAAATTAAATAATTATAATTAATTAAAATATAATCAATAATAAAAAAATATTCATTAAAACAAATAATTAATAAAAATATAAAATTTAAAATTAAAGGAAAAATAACTAAACCATCTAATCCATCAGTAATATTTATAGAATTAGAAGTACCTACTAATATAAAATATCATAAAAAAAAATAAAAATACTTCATATTAAATTTATAATTTAAAATATTTAAAAAAATATTTAAATTTAAAAAACTATATTTATATAAATAATATATATAAAAGAATGATGTAAAAGATTGTAAAATAAATTTATTAAATATAGATAAACCATTAGAATTTAATATAAAACATTTCATATAATCATCTAAAAATCCTATTAATGAATTAAAAATAAAAAATAAAAATAAAATAAATATATCAAAATTATAAATTCTATAAAAAAACAAAAAAAATATTAAAAAAAAACATAATAAAATTATTAATCCCCCCATAGTAGGAATATTTTTCTTTAATATATGATTACTAGGTATAATAAAACGTGATTTTTGAAAAAAATTATTTTTATTTAAAAAATATATAAAATATTTTATTAAAAAAAATGAAGATATAAGAGATAAAAAAAAAGGAATAATAAAAACAAAAAAAAATAACTTAATTAAAGTAACATAAAACATATAATAAATACCTATAAAAAATTAATTATTTTATTCATATTAAATATATTAGAACCTTTAATTAAAATAGTAATTTCATTATATGAAACTAATATATTTTTAATTCTAAATATTAATTTATTAAAACTATTAAAATGTTCACCTATTTTACTATATTTAGAAATATAATAACTATATTTACCTATACTTAATATCTTATTAATAAAAATATTTTTTTTTATTAATAAACCAATATATTTATGACAATATAAAGACATATAACTTAAATCAAACATATCAGAAATAACTAATAATTTATAACCAATACATTTTTGTAAAAAAAGTATACTAAAATATAATGATCTAGGATTACAATTATAAGAATCATCTAAAATTATTTTTTTATTATTTAAAAATATAGGATATAATCTACCTTTAATAGGTAATAAACTTTCTAAACCTAATTTAATATCTTTAATACTTATTTCTAAACATAAAGATAAAATAATAGATGATAAAACATTAGAAATATTATGAATTCCTAATAATTTTAAAAATACTTTCTGTTTACCATAAATTGTATTTATAATAAAATAAGTACCAAAAATACTAAATTTTAAATCACTTATAAATACATTACATTTATAAAAATTTAAAATATTATAAAACATTTTTTTTTTATTTAATAAATATTTTTTTCAATAATTATAATAAAAATAATTTATGTTTATAATTGCAATTCCATTTTTAGGTAAATATTTAAATATTTTACCTTTATCTATTATAATATTTTTAAATTTTTTAAAACCTTTTAAATGAGAAATAGAAATATTTGTAATACAAGAAATATCAGGTAAAACTATTTTAGATAAATAATTAATATCTCCAATAGAATTACTACCTAATTCTAATACTATATATTTATATCTCAAATATTGTAAATTTAATAAAGAAATAGGTACACCTAATTCATTATTAAAATTATAAAGATTATATAATACAGAATTAGATTGTTTTAAAATATTTACTATAATTTCTTTAGTAGATGTTTTACCAGTACTACCAGTAATACAAATAACTTTTGAAGAACTTTCTTTTCTTAATCAACAAGATATTTTACCTAAAGCTATTTTAGTATTTTTTACAATTAATAAAGGTACTATAAATATAGGTAAATAAAAATCTATAAGTAAAGCTAAAGCTCCTTTTTTAATAGCATCAAAACATAAAAATTTTTTTTTATAAATACCTTTAATAACTATAAATAAAGAATTTTTTATATTATTTTTTCTTGTATCAATAGAAATATTTTTAATATATATATTTTTACCTAATAAAGTTGCATTAGTAATATATGCAATTTTTAATAAATCTAAATTTTCCATAAATATTTATCCTAAAATTTTTCTAATTAAATATCTATCAGAATATTTAATTTTTCTATCAGATAAAATATGAAAATTTTCATGACCTTTACCTGCTACTAATATAACATCATTATAATTAGAATTTATAAAAGAGAATTTAATTGCCAAAATTCTATTTAATATTATATAAACATTATCAAAATTTTTTATTCCTAATTTAATATCTTCTAAAATAGAATTTTCATCTTCAGAATAAAGATCATCATTAGTAATAATAACTATATCAGAATAATTTTTAGCTATAAAACCCATTAATGATCTTTTACTTTTATCTCTATTACCAGTACAACCAAAAACACATCATAATTTACCTAAACAATATTTTCTACACTCTATTAAAACATTTTTTAACGCATCAGGAGTATGAGCAAAATCAACTATAAATAAAGGTTTCTTTTTACAAAAGAAAAATTCCATACGACCTTTAGGTAAACTTAAATATTTACTTGTATCTAACAAATTATTAAAATTAAAATTTGAAGATAATAAAGATATAAAACTTAACATAACATTTATAATATTAAAATTACCAGGAAAAAAAAAATTTAATATACCATTTCCTAAATAAGATTCAAAATAAATTTTTTTTAAAAAACCAAAAAAAACAACTTTCTTAATATATAATCATTTATATTTAAAATAAATAAAATTACTTTTATTAAATGTAACAGGAATAACATATTCATGTTGTAACTCTTTAAATCATTTAAATCCAATATTATCATCTATATTAATAATTAAATTCTTAATATTAAAATCAAAAAATAATTTACGCTTAGCTAATTCATAATTTCTAAAATTTTTATGATAATCTAAATGATCTAAACTTAAATTTGTAAATATTGCACAATTAAAATATAATGATTTTACTCGATCTTGTATTAACGAATGTGATGAAACCTCAACACAAGAAAATTTAGAACCCATATTATATTGATTTTTTAATTCACATTGAGTATCTACAGCAGAACTAGTAGTATTTAATGAATAATGTAAATTATTATATAAACCATTACCTAAAGTACTTAAAAGAGAACTTTTATAACCTAGTAAATAAATTCAATTAGAAATAAAATTAACAACAGTTGTTTTACCATTTGTACCAGTAACACCAAATAAAAACATTTTTTTACTTGGATTACCATAAAAATTACCAGCAATTTCAGATAAAAAATTATTTAAATTATAAATAAAAAATACAAATATATTATATTTTAAACTAAATAAATAATAATTTTTATTTATATTAGAATATGTTAAAACTGATATTGCTCCATTTAATAAAGCATTATAAATATAGTTTTTACCATCATCTTTATAACCTTTCACAGCTATAAATAAATCATTTTTTTTAACCAATCTACTATCAATTTTTATATCATTTATATAAATATTAGGAAAATTATCTGTATTAAAATATTTAAATAAAATATTCTTTAAAAATAACTTTTTCAAATAAACCTCCTAATAAAAAAATTAAATTTTTTCAACTACTCTTAATATAGCACTTCTTATTCTAGAATTATAAAAAATTTCTTTTTTAGAAGGTTTAAATTTTCCTAAATTAATAAATTTAGGTGGATTAAAATTATTAATTTGATTTAACGTTAATGGAATACCATCTAATAAATTATAATTACTATCAGAATTTTTTTTAATAAATTTTTTTACTATTTTATCCTCTAAAGAATTAAAACTAATTATAACTAATCTTCCTTTTTTAGATAAAAAATTATATAATTTATTTAAAATATTTTTTAAATTATATAACTCATTATTAATAAATATTCTAAAAGATTGAAAAACTCTAGCTTTACTTTTATAATCTTTATAAGATTTTACAGAATATTTAATAATTTTAGATAAATCATAAGTTGTGTTTATATTTTTTCTTCTACAATAATAAAATATATTTCTTGATATTCTTTTAGAATTATAATCTTGACCATATTTTTTAATAATATTATAAATATCTTTCTCTTTTGCTTTATTAATTCAATCTTTTAAAGAAAACCCTAAATTAGGATTCATACGCATATCTAAAGGTCCATTTTTTAGAAAAGAAAAACCTCTATTACTATTATCTAATTGAATAGATGATAATCCTAAATCAAATATAATACCATTAACTTTTTTATATAATTTAAAACAATTAATATAATATTCTAAATTAGAAAAATTATCATTTATTAATTTTATACGATTATCATTAATTAACTTTTTACCCCATTCAATTGAATATGGATCACAATCAAAAGAATATAATTGACCATTTTTATTTAAATAATTTAATATTTTTAAAGAATGATAACAAGTACCAAAAGTACAATCTATATATATACCATCTTCTTTAATATTTAAAAATTTATTAATATTATCTAAAAATGCAGATTTATATTTCATATAATTAATAAAAAATAAAATAATTTATATTAATATAACATATTTTTTATTTTTTAAATATTTATAATATAATAATAATAAAAATACTTCTTATATTAAAACTTTATAAAAAATAATAATTAATTAAAAAAAAATAGATAATAATTTTATATTTTATATAAAATATTTTAAAAAAAATAAAATATATAAAAAAATTATTAATATTAAATATTAATAATAATAAATATTATATAAAAAATTTAAATATAAATAATAAAAATATATTATTATAAAAATTAATAAATAATTTATTAATTAATAATATATTATTATAAAAATATTAAAATACTAAAATACATAATAAATATGATAAAAAAATTTATAATATTGGGTCCAAATAAAATAGAAGGAGAAGTAAAAATATCGGGATCAAAAAATTCAGCTTTACCAATACTATATAGTTGTTTATTAATAAAAAAAGAAATAATAATAAAAAATATACCTAACTTAAAAGACATAAACATAACTTTAAAATTATTTAAAAAAATAGGAATAAAAATAAAAAAAGAAAAAAATACTATAATAATAAATGCAAAATATATAAATACAAATTATTTTTTTTCAAATTTAATAAAAAAAATAAGAGCATCTATATGATTATTAGCTCCAATTTTAATAAGATGTAAAAAAATTATAATGAATACTCCAGGTGGATGTAATTTAGGATATAGACCTATAAATTTACATATATATGTATTAAAAAAATTAGGAATTAAAATAAAATATAAAAATAATATTATAAAAGCTAAAATAAATAAAAAATTAAAATCAAATATAATTTTATTTAAAAAAAAAAGTGTAGGAGCAACAATTACTAGTATACTAATATCAATTTTTATTAATAAAAAAATTATAATAAAAAATTATTCAAAAGAACCAGAAATAATAGATACAATTAATTTTTTAAATAAATGTGGGGCAAAAATATATATAAAAGATACAAATACAATTATTATATATGGAGTAAAAAAATTATCATCATGTAAATATAAAATATTACCAGATAGAATAGAAACAGGAACATATTTAATAGCATCTGCAATATCTAAAGGTAAAATAATTTGTTATAATACAAATCCTAATATATTAAAATCTATATTATATAAATTAAAATTATCAGGAGCTAAAATAAAAATAAAAAATGATTTTATTAAATTAGATATGAAAAATAAAAGATGTAAATCTGTTAATATAATAACTAATCCATATCCATATTTTCCTACAGATATGCAACCACAATTTACTTTATTAAATTGTATATCTAAAGGAAAATCTTGAATTAAAGAAAATATTTTTAAAAAAAGATTTTCTCATATAAAAGAATTAAAAAAAATGGGAGCAAATATAAAACATATAAATAATAAAATAATATGTTATGGAGTAAAAAAAATTTTTGGAAAAACAATAATTGCTAAAGATTTAAGATGTGCAATTACATTAATATTAGCTGGATGTATTGCATATGGAAAAACAATTATAAAACATATAAATCATGTATATAGAGGTTACGAAAATATAATTAAAAAATTTAAAAAATTAAAAATAAAAATAAAACAAATAAATTAATTTTATTTAATATTAATATTATTAAATCTTTTTCTTAAATTCTCTATTCTACCTTTAGAAAAAGAAATTTTTTGCTTACCTGTATAATAAGAATGACATTTATAACATACATCTATAAAAAAATCACTTTTTAGTGTAGAAAAAATATTAATTATATTACCACATGAACAACTTATTTTTAAAGAAAATATATTTGGATGTATTTTTTTTTTCATATCAAAATTTTCTAAAATAAAATAACATTATTAAAAACATCTAATATTACTTGGTAAACAAGTAATTTTAATAATTTGTTTTATAAATCCTTTTGGAAATAATTTATATAAATATAAACTATTATAATTACTATTGTATTTTTTATTCAAAAAAAATAATAGATTTTTAATATTAGGAATAAAATTATTTTTTATATAAAAAAATCTATAATAAAATATTATTCTTCAATAATATATATTTAAAATAATATTTTCCTTTAAAGCTATATTAATAGCTATATTTCTATTTCATTTTTTTAATTTCATATAAAATTATACAATTATAATCATATATAATAACATATATATATAAAAAAATAAATAAATATAAAATATTTTATAAAAAATATAAATTTAATACAAAATTATAATATAAATTTACTTAAATCCTCATTTATAATTAAATTATTTAATTTTAAATTAACATATTTAGAATCTATTAAAATAGATTTATTTTTATAATTAATAGCATTAAAAGATATATCTTCCATTAATTTTTCTAATACAGTATGTAATCTTCTTGCACCTATATTGTCAGTATTTTCATTAATTTTTCAAGAAATATTAGCTAAAGTTTTTATTCCATCATTAGTAAATTTAATATTAACACCTTCAACTTTTAATAAATTTTTATATTGTGATGTAATAGAAATATTAGGTTCAACTAATATCTTTTCAAAATCTTTATTAGTTAAAGGACTTAATTCTACTTTAATAGGTAATCTTCCTTGTAATTCAGGTATCAAATCAGAAGTACTACAAAATTGAAATGATCCTGAAGCTATAAATAATATATAATCAGTTTTTACAACACCATATTTTGTAGATACAGTACAACCTTCAACTAAAGGTAATAAATCTCTTTGTACCCCTTCTCTAGAAACTCCAGAATCACTAATTTCACCTCTTTTACAAATTTTATCTATTTCATCAATAAAAACTATACCTTGTTGTTCTACTAAATCAATAGCTTTACGTTTAACATCATCAAAATTAACTAATTTAGAAGATTCTTCTTCAATAAGTAAATTTATAGCATCTTTAATTTTTAATTTACGTATTTTTTTTTTTTTACTACTTAAATTACGAAATATTGATTGTAATTGATTTGTCATTTCTTCCATTCCAGGGGGAGACATTATTTCTATTCCTAATGAAGGAATATTAATATTAATATCAATAATTTTATTATCTAAATCACCATTACGTAATTTAAATAAAATAGATTTTTTTTTAATATTATATTTTTCATTATCTTCTTTATTTAAATTTTGAATTAAAACATTAAATATACGTTGTTCAGCTAATTTTTTTGCTTTTAATATATTTGTTTCTATAGTTTTATTCTTAATCATTTTAACAGCATAATCAACCAAATCTCTAATAATAGAATCAACTTCTTTACCAACATATCCTACTTCAGTAAATTTAGTAGCTTCAACTTTTATAAAAGGAGAATTACTTAATTTTGCTAAACGACGAGCTATTTCAGTTTTTCCTACCCCTGTAGGACCTATCATTAAAATATTTTTAGGAGTAATTTCATTACGAAATTCTTTACTTAACTGCATTCTACGTCATCTATTTCTTAAAGCAATAGCAACAGCTTTTTTAGCATTATCTTGACCAATAATAAATTTATTTAATTCATTAACAATTTCTTGAGGAGTCATTTCATTATACATATTTTAATCTCTAATAATATTAATAATATAATTTTTCTATAACAAAATTATGATTAGTATATAAACATATATCAGCTGAAATAGATAAAGATTTTTTTACTATACATTTAGCATCTAAATCAGTATTTTCTAGTAAAGATCTAGCAGAAGCTAAAGCATAAGATCCTCCACTACCAATAGCAATTAAATTATTCTCAGGCTGAATTATATCTCCATTACCACTAATTATTAAAGAATATTTTGTATCAGCAATAGCTAATAACGCCTCTAATCTTCTTAAAGTTCTATCAGTTCTTCAATCTTTAGCTAATTCAACAGCTGATTTTATTATATGACCTTGATAAATTTCTAATTTTTTTTCAAAATATTCAAACAATGTAAAAGCATCTGCTGTACCTCCAGCAAATCCAGCAATAATTTTATTCGAATATAATTTACGAACTTTTCTTACATTACTTTTTAAAATTGTATTACCAAAAGTAGCTTGTCCATCACCACCCATAACAACTAAATTTTTTCTTCTAACACTTAATATAGTAGTCACAAAAAACCTATAATATAAATTATTAATAATAAATAAATTTTCATTTTAAAATTATTTTTTTTTTAAAAATCTCTTAATTTTATTCATAGCATTTTTTTCTATTTGACGAATTCTTTCAGCAGATACTGAATAATATTTAGCTAATTTTTTTAAAGTTTTTTTCTTATCATTTAATCATCTAGAAATAATTATATATTTACTTCTATTATCTAATAAATTTAAAGCTATTTTTAATTTCTTTAAAATATATTTTTTTCAATTATATATTTCTATATTATCAGCAAAATTAGAATTTTTATCACCTAAAATATTTAAAAATATTTTATTTTTATTAAATAAATTATTTTTATAAAAATCTATTCCTATATCTTTATTAAACATTCTAGATTCCATATCTATTATATCTTTTTTAGAAACATTTAATTTACGAGAAATAAACTTTATTTCTTTATTATTAAATCATCCCATTTTTTTTTTAATTTTTCTTAAATTAAAAAATAGTTTACGTTGAGATTTAGTAGTAGCAATTCTAACAATTTTTCAATTTTTCAATATATAATTATTTATTTCTGCTTTAATTCAATGAATAGCAAAAGATATTAATCTAACACCAAAAAATGGATTAAATTTCTTTATAGATTTCATTAATCCAATATTTCCTTCTTGTATTAAATCTAATTGAGATAACCCATAACCAGAATAACTCCTACTTATATATATAACAAAACGTAAATTTAATAAAATTAATTTTCTTACTGAATCTAAATCACCACAATAATAAAATCTTGTAATTAATTTATGTTCTTTTTTTAAAGATAAAATAGGTAAAGAACCAACCATACACATATAAGAATTTAAATTATCTACATTAAATAATTTAGAATTAATAATATTATTCATATTAATACATAATAATAATATAAATTTATATATATTATAAATATAAATTAAAATATATTTTAAATAAAAAATAATTCATATATTAATAATAACAAATATAAAATAAAATTATAATAAATAATGAAAAAAAAATATATAAAAATAATATCAGGAAAATTTAGAAATATACATATAAAAACTATAAACAATAAATTATTAAAACCAACATTAATTAATATTAGAAAAACTTTATTTAATTGATTAAATAAATATATAAAAAATAAAATATGTTTAGATTGTTTTTCAGGTAGTGGAATATTAGGAATAGAATGTTTATCAAATAACGCAAAATATGTAATATTACTAGAAAAAAATTATAAAATATTTAATAATATAAAAAAAAATATTAATAATATAAAAAAAACAAACTACAAAATAATAAATATAAATTCATTAATTTGATTAAAAAAAAAAAATAATATTATATTTGATATAATTTTCTTAGATCCTCCATATAAAATGACAAATTTATTAAATAAATGTATAAAAATAATAGAAAACAATAATTTAATAAAAAAAAATAGTTTAATATATATAGAAACAAGTAAAAAAAATAATAATATAAAAATACCAAAAAAATGAAAAATATATAAAAAAAAAAAAAATAATAATAATAAATTTTATTTATTTATAAAAACATAAATAAAATAAAATATTATATATATAATAAAACTATTATATTTAATAAACTATATATTTTATAAAAATATAACTAAAATATAATTTTAATAAAAAATATTTAAAAATATATGAAAAAAAATAACGAAAATATAAATAATAAAATAAATATACAACCATATTCAATAGAAGCAGAACAATCAACATTAGGAGGGTTAATTTTAGATAATAATAAATTAGAAAATATAAATGAAATAATAAAAAAAGATGATTTCTTTTATAAATCTCATCAAATAATATTTGAAGAAATGAATAAATTATCTATATTATATAAACCAATAGATATAATTACATTATCTGAATCACTAGAAAAAAATAAAAAATTAGAAAAAATAGGTGGATTTAACTATCTAGTTGAAATATCACAAAATATAAACAATTTATCTAATATTAATCATTATGCGCAAATAATTAAAGAAAAATCAACATTAAGAAAAATTATAAATATAGCAAATGAAATTATTTTAACTAGCTATAATCCAAATGGTAAAGATAGTAAAGATATAATAGATATAGCGGAATCTAAAATATTAAAAATATCAGAAAAAGAAATAAATGATAACAATCCAAAAAATATTAATTTAATATTAAAAAATACTAAAAAAAAAATAAAAAAATTATATAAAAATCCTAGTTTCGATATAACAGGAATAGACACAGGTTATATAGATTTAAATAAAAAAACTTTTGGATTACAAAAATCAGATTTAATAATTATAGCAAGTAGACCATCAATGGGTAAAACAACATTTGCTATAAATTTATGTGAAAATATATCTATATCTCAAAAAAAACCTGTATTAATATTTAGTTTAGAAATGTCTTCAGAACAAATAATAATAAAAATAATATCTTCTTTATCTAGAATTAAACAAAGTAAAATAAAAACAGGAAAATTAAATTATCAAGATTGAATAAAAATCTCAAATACAATAAGTTTACTTGAAAAAAAAAAAAATATATTTATAGATGATTCATGTACCATTACACCTAATGAAATAAGATCAAAAACAAGAAAAATATATAGAGAAAATAAAGGATTAAGTTTAGTAATGATAGATTATTTACAATTAATGAAATCTCCATCATATTTAGAAAACAGAGCATTAGAAATAGCTAATATTTCTCGTTCATTAAAATTACTAGCTAAAGAACTAAAAATACCTATAATAGCATTATCTCAATTAAATAGATCTTCAGAACAAAGAACAGATAAAAGACCAGTTAATTCAGATCTTAGAGAATCAGGTTCAATAGAACAAGATGCTGATTTAATAATGTTTATATATAGAGATGAATTATATAATAATTTAAAAAAAAGTAAAGGAATAGCTGAAATAATAATAAGTAAACAACGTAATGGACCAACTGGAATAATAAATTTATTTTTTAATGGAAAAATATCAAGATTTGATAATTATACTGAAAATGAATATGAAACATTAAATACATAAATAATATAAATAAAATTTATATATATATTTTTATATATATATAATATAATAATATAAATTTTAAAATAAATTTAAAAAAAAAAATAAAATGACTAATAAAGGTATAAATAAAGTAATTTTAATAGGTAATTTGGGTCAAAAACCAGAAAAAAAATATACATCAAATGGAAATGTAATTACTAACTTTAGTATTGCTACATCAGAAATATGAAAAGATAAAAAAACAGGAGAAAATAAAGAAAAAGTACAATGACATAAAATAATATTATTTGGTAAATTAGCAGAAATAGCTTCAAAATATTTAGATAAAGGATCTCAAATATATATAGAAGGATCATTACAAACAAGAAAATGAAAAGATAAAAATGGATATGAAAGGTATACAACAGAAATAATAGTAAATTCAAAAGGAACAATGAAAATGTTAGGAAATAAAAATTATAAACATAATGATAATAAAATAAAAAAAATAGATAATAATATTAATAACGATAATAATAATAGTAAAAATGAGGATTTATCTATAGATTTCGATGATTTAACATTTTAATAAATATATAATTTATACAAAAATATGAATAAACTATTTAAAAAATTATTTAAAAAATCAATAAATAAAAAAAATACTAAATATGGATCTATAATAAAAGGTAAAATTATAAATATAGAACATAATACAGTAATAGTAGATGCAGGGCTAAAATCAGAATCATATATTCCAATAGAACAATTTAAAGATATAAATGGAAAAATAAATATAAATATAAATGATAAAATAGATGTTTCTATAGATAATATAGCAGGAGAATGAGGGGAAACAATATTATCTAGAGATAAAGCTAAAAAATATGAAACTTGATTAAATATAGAAAAATCATATAATAAATCTTCTAATATAAAAGGAATTATAAAAGGTAGAGTTAAAGGAGGATTAACAGTAAATATAGAAGGTATAAAAGCTTTTTTACCAGGATCATTAATAGATATAAAACCAATAAAAAATATATCAGAAATAGAAGGAAAAGAATTAGAATTTAAAATAATAAAATTAGATAAAAAAAAAAATAATATAGTTCTTTCTAGAAAAGCTGTAATTTTAAATGAAAATATATATGAAAGAAAAAAATTATTAGAGAATATATGTGAAGGAATTTATTTATATGGAATAGTAAAAAATATAACAGATTATGGAGCATTTATAGATTTAGGAGGATTAGATGGATTATTACATATAACTGATATAGCATGAAAAAGAGTAAAACATCCAAATGAAATATTAAAAATAGGACAAAAAATAAAATTAAAAGTAATAAAATTTGATAAAGAAAAAGTAAGAGTATCATTAGGATTAAAACAACTTAGTAAAGATCCATGAACATTAATAGATAAAAATTATCCTATAAATAGTAAAATAAAAGGAAAAATAACAAATATAACAGACTATGGTTGTTTTATAGAAATAAAAGAAGGCATAGAAGGTTTAGTACATATTTCAGAAATGGATTGAAAAAATAAAAATATTAATCCTTTTAAAAAATTTAAAATAGGACAAAAAACAAAAGCAATTATATTAAATATAGATAAAGAAAAAAGAAGAATATCATTAGGAATTAAACAATGTAATCCTAATCCATGATTAAAATTTTCTAAAAAATATAAAATTGGAGATAAAATAAAAGGAATAATTAAATCTATAACAGATTTTGGAATATTTATAAAATTAAATAACATAGACGGTTTAGTACATAATACAGATATTTCTTGATTAAATAAAGAAAATGAAATTAAAAAATACAAAAAAGGTGATAAAATAACTACTTTATTACTTAAAATAAATATAAAAAAAGAAAAAATTCATTTAGGATTAAAACAATTAAAAAAAGATCCTTTTATAAAATATATAAAAATATATAAAAAAAATAAAAATATAAAATCTAAAATAATAAATATAATTAATAATATTATATATGTAAAATTTAAAGATAATATAGAAGGTCAAATAGATATTAATAATAAAAAAAATAAAAAATATAAATATATAATTAAAAAAAATAAAATAAATGATTTCTTAAATACTAAAATAATAAAAATAGATGAAAAAAAAAGAATAATATATTTAACTATAAGTAACAAAATAAAAAATAATAATAAAAAAAAAAATAAAAATTTTTTATTTAATAGTATGGTAGAAGCTTTTAAAATAGCAAAAAATAAATAGTTTAAATTTATAAACTAATTAAAATATATATATAAAAATATATATATATTATATATATATATATATATATATTAAATAAAAATTATTAATTAACATCGTTAATAATAAAATTTTCAAAATTAATATAATTATTAAATTTTTTAAAAATATATGAAGATTTTATTAAATTATTACGTAATTTACAAGAATTATTTAAATTATAAAAAATATTACAAATATGTTTAATAATATTAATAGGGTTTGTATTATTTATATATATTTCTTTTTTAATATATTTATATAAATAAAATAATACTTTTCTAATTTTAAAATTTATTTTTTTATTACAATTAAAAAAAGTATTTTCATAAAAATTATAATTTTTTTTATTATATTTATAATCTAAATCTAATAAAAATAAAGGATTTTTATATATATATCTACCAATCATAACACCATCTACATATTTTAAATGATTATCAATATCTTTAATACTATTTATATTACCATTAATAATTATTATTAAATTAGGTAATTCTTTTTTAATTTTATAAATTATATTATAATTTAGTTTAGGATTATTTAAATTAATTTTAGTAGAAAAATTATTTTTTACAATACTTCTTGCATGAATAATAAAAATTTTACATTTAGTTTTACTATATATTCTATAAATAAAATCCAAAATTTTTTTATAAGAATAAGAAATATTAATACGTAATTTTAAAGATAAAATAATTTTTTCTGATGCATATTTTATAGAATTTAAACAATCTATAATTTTATTTATATTATTATATAAATAAAATCCTAAATTATTTTTATTACAATTTAAAGAAGGACAACCAATATTAAAATTTATTTCAGAAAAATTTAATCTTTCTGCTATTTTAGAACAAATATATAATTCTTTAGGATTATTACTTATAAATTGTATAGCAACAATATTATTTTTTATAAAATTATAATATAACATTCTATTTTTATATTTTAATAAAAATAAAGAAGTATGTATCATACCTGTATATAATTTTATATTACTATTTAATAAACTATAAAAATAATGACAATGTTTATCAGTTAATCCTAACATAGGTGCAACAGAAAATTTATGTATATTCATTATTATAAATTTATTATTTTTTTAAACAATTAATATATTTTTTACCATTCATATATTTATATAATACTTTAGGTAATTTAACTAAACCACTACTAATTTGAAAATTTTCAATTATAGCAACTAAAACTCTTCCAACAGCTAAACCAGATCCATTTAATATATGTAAAAATTCTTTTTTATTATTTTTAATATTTTTATAACGTAAATTTATACGTCTAGATTGAAAATCTAAAGTATTAGAACAAGAAGATACTTCTATATAAGAATTATTTATAGGAGATCAAACTTCTAAATCATATGTTTTAGATGAACTAAAATTTGTAGAACCACTACATAATAATATTTTACGATACGGTAATTTTAACATCTTTAATATTTTTTCAGCATCTAAAACTAACTTATCTAAAAAATATGATGAAAATTTAGACTTAACTATTTGAATTAATTCAACTTTATCAAATTGATTTAATCTAATTAATCCTCTATTATCTTTTCCATAAGATTTAGATTCATATCTAAAACAAGGAGTATATGAAACTAATTTAATGGGTAAATCTTTATCATATAAAATCTTATCTCTAAATAAATTAATTAAAGGAACTTCAGCTGTAGGAATTAAAAATAATTTATCATTTTGATCTTTATTATATATATGAAATAAATCATTATTAAATTTTGGTAATTGACCTGTACCATATAAACATATATCTTTAACAATATAAGGAACATAAACTTCAGAATATTTATTTATAATAACATGAGTATCTAACATAAATTGAGATATAGCTCTATATAACATACAAATATCATTTTTAATAATACTAAAAGAAGAACCACTAATAATACTAGAAGTTTCAAAATCTATATTATTACTTAATTTACCAAAATTAATATGATCTATAATTTTAAAATTATATTCTCTTATATTTCCTCATTTATATATAATTTTATTTGAATTATCATTTTCTCCTAAAGGAACATCATCACTAATAATATTAGGTATATAAGACATTAATTTATTTAAATTATATAATATTTGTCTTTTTTTTTTTTTTTTTAAAATAATATTATATTTTATTAATTTAATAAAATATTTTAAATATAATAAATCTCACTTTTTTTTTTTATAAAAAAAAACTTTTTTAGATAAAAAATTATGTTTATATTGCATAAATTCTATTTCATTTAATAATTTTTTATAAATTACATAAATATTTAATATTTTATTGATATTAAAATTTTTATAACGAATTTTAATTTTTTTTTCAAAATAAGAAACATTATTTATTAATAATTTAATATTTAACATAAAATAAATTCAATAATTAATTTTTAAATATAATTAAAATAATTATATAATAAAATTCATTATATATTAATAATAATATTAAAAAATATAATATAAATGAAAAAAATTAAAAAAGTAATAATTATAGGATCAGGACCAGCAGGATATACAGCATCTATATATATAGCAAGAGCAAACTTAAAACCAATATTAATAACCGGATTAAATGAAGGAGGGCAATTAATAAAATCAAACAAAATAGAAAATTGACCAGGAGAAAAAAATGGTATTAGTGGTATAAATTTAATATTAAAAATGAAAAAACAAAGTTTAAAATTTAAAACAAAAATAATTCAAGATGAAATAATAAAAATTAAAAAAAAAAATAATTATTTCAAATTAATAGGAAAAAAAAATATATTTTATACAATATCTATAATAATAGCTACAGGAAGAATTCCTAAAAAAATAAAAATTCAAAATAAAGAAAAAACATATAAAAAAATAATATCAAATTGTGCTTTATGTGACGGATTTTTATATAAAAATAAAATAGTAACAATTATAGGAGGAGGAAATAGTGCAATGGAAGAATGTTTATTTTTAAAAAGAATAGTAAAAAAAATTAATATTGTACATAGAAAAAAAAAATTAAAAGGAGAAAAATTTTTAATTAAAAAAATATATAAAAATATAAAAAAAAAAAAAATAAAATTTTATAAAAATTTTAAAATAAAAAAAATATACATAAAAAATAATATTTTAAAAAAAATTTATATAAAATCAACAGTAAATAAAAAAATTAAAAAAATAAAAACTAATGGATTATTTATATCAATAGGATATAAACCAAATACAAATTTTTTAAAAAAAAATATAAAATTAGATAAAAAAGGATATATTATATTAAATAATAAAAAATATAAATCTATGACAAATATAAATGGTATATTTGCAGCAGGTGATATAATTAGTAAACAATATAAACAAGCTATAATAGCTTCAGCATCAGGTTGTATAGCAGCAATAGATATTCAAAAATATTTAAATAATATTAAAAAAAATATAAAAATGATAAAAGAAAAAAATATAGAATTACAAGGAACAATTATAGAAACATTACCTAACACTATGTTTAAAATTAAATTAGATAATGGACATAAAATAATAGCTCATATATCAGGAAAAATGAGAAAAAATTATATAAAAATTTTAAAAGGAGATAAAGTAACAGTAGAAATAAGTCCTTATGATATAAATAAAGGTAGAATAATTTTTAGAAAAAACAAATAAAAATAATTATATAAATGCAAAAAAAAAAATATAATATTAATATTAAAACAAGAGAATTAGCATTACAAATTATATATTCTTGAAATATATTTAAAAATAATAATAATATAAAATATAAAATTAAAGAATTTAAAAAAATTAAAAAAAATATATTTTATGATGTAAATATTAGATATTTAATTAAAATTTTAAACGGAGTACAAAAAAATTATAATTTTATAAATAATATAATAAATAAATATATATATAATAATACAAAATATATAGGAAAGATAGAATTATCAATATTATATTTATCAATATATGAATTAAAAATAAGTAAAAAATTACCATATAGAATAATAATAAATGAAAGTATAATAATAGCAAAAAAATTTGGAGCATATAATAGTTATAAACTAATTAATAAAATATTAGATAATATTAATAAAAATATAATAAATAAATATAATTAATATATTATTAATAATTTCCATTTAAAAAAAACAAAATATATTTATAAAAAAATAAAAATATGTCAAACGAAAATAAATATATATATAATATATATTCAAAATTACTAAATAACAGAATTATATTTTTAACAGGATACATAGAAGATGAATTATCAAATTCAATAATTACACAACTTTTATTTTTAGAATCACAAAATAAAAAAAAAGATATATATATGTATATAAATTCTCCAGGAGGAATTATTACTTCAGGAATGTCAATATATGATACTATGAAATTTATTAAACCTGAAATAAATACTATATGTATAGGTCAAGCATGTTCAATGGCTGCCATACTATTATCCTCAGGAAAAAAAAATAAAAGATTTAGTTTACCTAATTCAAGAATAATGATTCATCAACCTTTAGGAGGATTTAAAGGACAAACAACAGATATAGAAATTCAAGTAAAAGAAATAATTAACATTAAAAATAAAATTATAAATTTACTTTCTATAAATACTGGACAAAAATATAATAAAATAAAAATAGATACTGAAAGAGATAAATTTTTATCACCAAAAGAAGCATTAAAATATGGAATAATAGATAAAATAATTACTAAACGTAAATGTTTTAACAAAAAATAAAATATAATATGAATAAAGAAAAAAAAAATAATATAGAAATATATTGTTCAATTTGTAAAAAAAATAAATTAAATAAAAATACATATATATGTAATAATTGTAATTTTTTTTTAAAAAATAAAAAAAATAAAATAAATAATTATTTTAATATAGAAAAATTTAAACCTAAAAATATAAAAAATATATTAGATAAATATATTATAGGTCAAAATAATGCAAAAAAAATAATATCAACAACAATATATAACCATTATAAATTAATCAATAATAATAATAAAAATATTTATAATAAATCAAATATATTATTGATAGGACCTACAGGTAGTGGAAAAACATTAATAGCAGAAATAATAGAAAAAAAATTTAATATACCAGTATCAATATCAGATGCAACAAGATTTACAGAAGCAGGATATGTAGGAGAAGATGTAGAAAATATAATATACAATTTATTACAAAAATGTAATTTTAATATAAAAAAAACAGAAAATAGTATAATTTTTATAGATGAAATAGATAAAATTGCAAAAAAAACAAATAATATATCAATAACCAGAGATGTGTCAGGCGAAGGAGTACAACAATCATTATTAAAAATGATAGAAGGTACCATAACTTATATTCCTCCAAAAGGAGGTAGAAAACATCCTCAAGATGAATATATACCAATAAATACAAAAAATATATTATTTATATGTAGTGGTACATTTAACGGAATAAATAAAATTATTAATAAAAGATTAAATAATTATAATGAAATCGGATTTAATGCTAATTTAAACTTTAAAAAAAAAAAAAAAAAAATAGAAACAGAAGATTTAATAAAATTCGGATTAATACCAGAATTTATAGGAAGAATACCAATTATAGTAAAATTAAATAAATTAAATAAAAAATCTTTACTTAAAGTTTTAACTAAAACAAAAAATTCAATAATAAATTATTATAAATTTTTATTTAAATTAGATAATATAAAATTAAAATTTACAAAAAAATCTTTAAAAGAAATAGTAAAACAATCTATAAAAAAACAAACAGGTGCTAGAGGATTAAAAAATATAATAGAAAATAATCTAAAAGAAATAATGTATATTTATCCATCAAAAAAAAATATAAAAGAAATAATAATAAATAAAAATACAATAAAAAATAAAAAAAAACCAAAAATTATAAAATATAAATAAGGAAATAATATTATGCATTCAAAATGATCTCAAAAAAATAATGAGATCCCAATCTTACCACTAAGAGATATAATAGTATATCCAAATATAATTGTACCTCTTTTTGTAATAAGAAAAAAATCTATATTTTGTTTAAAATTATCTATGAAACAAAATAGAAAAATAATGTTAGTAACACAAAAAAACCCACTTGATAATAACCCAAATATAAAAGATTTATATAAAATAGGAACTTTATCATATATATTACAAATGTTAAAATTACCTGATGGAACAGTTAAAATTTTAGTAGAAGGAATACAAAGAGCTAAAATAATAGAAGTACAAGATAAAGGAAAATATTTTATAGGGATAATAAAAAAAATAAAAATAAAGGATACAAATAATAAAAAAAAAAATATTTTAATTAAAACAATAATTAATAAATTTGAAAATTATATACAATTAAATAAAAAAATACCAATAGAAATATTAAATTCATTAAATAATATAAATAATATTGAAAAATTTACTAATACTATATCTACACATTTACCTATAAAAATAAAAAATAAACAACATATATTAGAATTATCAAATATATATAAAAGATTAGAATATATTTTATTAATGATTGAATCAGAAATAAAAATTCTTAAAATAGAAAAAAAAATTAAAAATAGAATTAAAAAACAAATAAAAAAAAACCAAAAAGAATATTATTTAAATGAAAAAATAAAAGCTATACAAAAAGAACTTAATTATATAAATAAAAATTTAAATGAATATAGTTTAATTAAAAAAAAAATAAATAAACTTAAAATACCTAAAAAAATAAAAAAAAAAATAAAATTAGAATTAAAAAAATTAAAAATAATGCCATTATTATCTTCAGAAGCTACAGTAATAAGAAATTATATAGATTGAATAATACAAATTCCATGATATAAAAAAACAAAAATAAAAAAAAATTTATATGAAGCAAAAAAAATATTAGATAAAGATCATTTTGGTTTAGAATATATAAAAGAAAGAATATTAGAATATTTATCTGTACAAAATAGATCTAATAAAATAAAAGGACCAATATTATGTTTTATAGGTCCACCAGGAGTAGGTAAAACATCTTTAGGTAAATCTATAGCAAAATCTACAGGAAGAAAATATATTAAAATATCTTTAGGAGGTATTAAAGATGAAGCAGAAATTAGAGGGCATAGAAAAACTTATATAGGATCTATGCCAGGAAAAATAATGCAAAAAATAATAAAATCAAAAGTAAAAAATCCATTATTTTTATTAGATGAAATTGATAAAATATCTTCAGATTTAAGAGGAGATCCTTCATCAGCTTTATTAGAAGTATTAGATCCAGAACAAAATAATTATTTTAATGATCATTATATAGAATTAGATTACGATTTATCTAAAGTAATGTTTATAGCAACAGCAAATTCAATAAATAATATATCAATTCCTTTATTAGATAGAATGGAAATAATAAAATTATACAGTTATAATGAAAATGAAAAAATCAATATAGCAAAAAAATATTTAATACCAAAGCAAATAAAAAATAATTTTTTAAAAAAAAATGAAATAAAAATTAATAATAATGTAATTATAGATATAATAAGATATTATACAAAAGAATCAGGGGTAAGATCATTAGAAAGAGAAATATCTAAAATATGTAGAAAAGTAGTAAAAAAAATAACAATAAATAAAAGAATTAAAAACATAAAAATAAACAAAAAAAATATAAAAAAATATCTAGGAATAGAAAAATTTAGTTTTAAAAAAATATATAAAAAAAAAAAAATAGGTGAAGTAATAGGATTAGCATGAACTGAAAATGGAGGAGAAATATTAATAATAGAAACATTATGTATTCCAGGAAAAGGAAGATTAATATATACAGGATCATTAGGAAAAATAATGAAAGAATCTATACAAATAGCTTTAACTATAATTAGATCATTATATAAAAAATTAAAAATAAAAAAAAACTTTTATCTAAAAAAAGATATCCATTTACACATTCCAGAAGGTGCTATTCCAAAAGATGGACCTAGTGCAGGAATAACTATATGTACTTCAATGATATCATCTCTAACTAAAAGTTATATAAAAAAAAATATTGCAATGACTGGTGAAATAACTTTACATGGAAATATATTACCTATAGGAGGGTTAAAAGAAAAAATATTAGCAGCTTTAAGATCAGGAATTAAAAATATAATAATACCTTATGGTAATAAAAAAGATTTAGAAGAAATATCAATAAATATAAAAAAAAAACTTAAAATATATTGTTTTAAAAATATCCAAGAAGTATTAAAATTATCATTAAAAAGAAAAATATTTTAATAAAAAAAAAACACGCTCTACTGGATTTGAACCAGTGACCTACAGCTTAGAAGGCTGTTGCTCTATCCACTGAGCTAAGAGCGTTTATTAAATAATAATATTTATATTAACATAATTATATATAATATAAAAATAATAAAAATATAATAAATATAAAAAATAAAATTATTAAAAATATAAATACTTATAAATAAAAATTATATAAAATAACATTATATATGTAAAAATTTTAATTAAAATACCAATTTGTATTATCTTTTTTATCTTGTATACAAATATCATTTTTTAATAATTTACTTCTTATTCAATCAGCTAATTTTCATTTTTTTAATAAACGAGCTTTATTACGTAAATAAATAAATTTATTAACTTTATTTATAAAATATATTTTTTTTTTATTTTTATTTTTATTTAAAAAATAATTTAAATTATCATTATTTAATAATCCTAATATATTTGCAAAATATTTCATTTTAACCCCTATTTTACTTGCTAAAATATAATTATCTTTAGACTTTAAAATATTAATTTTTTTTACCATATAAAATATTAAACAATATATTTTAGGTATATTAAAATCATTATCCATATAAATATTAAAATATTTATTAATTTTTTTAAAAAATAATAAATTTTCATCCTTATTAGATAATAAAATATTTAAATTTAAATCTCTTAATGAAGAATATATTTTTTTTATACATAATTTAGATTTATCTAAATATTTTAAATCAAAAATTAATTTTTTTCTATAATGAGTAGACATAAGAAAAAATTTAATAACATCAGAATTATATCTTTTTAATAAATCTTTTATAAGAAAAAAATTATTTTTAGATTTAGATAATTTACCTAAATTATTTATAACCATACCAGTATGTATTCAATGTTTAACTGAATATTTATTTTTAAATAAACACTTAGATATAATAAATTCATTTTCATGATGAGGAAAAATTAAATCCGAACCCCCCCCATGAATATCAATATTTTTTAAATATTTATAACTAATAATAGAACATTCAATATGTCATCCAGGTCTACCCCTTCCCCAAGGAGAATTTCAACCAAAATTTTTAATAGAAGAATTTATATTTAATTTTCATAAAACAAAATCACTATTATTATAATTATAATAATCATTATTTTTTAATATATTATTACCATAATTTTTAACTTTTTTTATATTAAATAATATATCACCATTAAATGAAATATAAGCATAATCATATTTAATTAATTTTTTTATAAAAAAAATTATTAATTTTATATGATTACTAACTTTAGGTTCAAAATTAGGTTTTTTAAAATTTAATTTTTTAAAATCATTATTCATATTTAAAATCATTAAATTAGATAGATCTTTAATAGAAATATTTTTTTTATAAGAATTAAAAATTATTTTATCATCAATATCTGTTACATTTCTAATATAATTACATTTATAATCTAAATGATTTAAATATTTTACTAAAATATCAAAAAAATAAAATGTTCTAGCATGACCAATATGACAATAATTAGATACAGTAACACCACAAACATATAAATTTATTTTTTTATTATTATAAAAATCTATAAATTCTTTTTTATTAGTTAAAGTATTAAATATTTTTAACATATATTATATTAAAATTAATTTTTAAATAAAATAAATACTTAATTATAAGCCGGATTCTGTTTAATTATTTTATAAAAAATAAATAAGACAATCATTTATCTAGATTAATAATCACTTATTAATTCAAGCAGCTTACCATAAAAAATAAAATATATGTACGGAATATACATTATTTTATATTTAAAATATAAATATTTTATTTTTATAAATTTAGCCTTGCTCCAGATGGAGTTTACACATATATTATATTACTATAATATATAGTATGCTTTTACCATACTTTTTCACCCTTACCAAAAAAAATGGCGGTTATTTTCTGTTGCACTTTTCATAAAATAAAAAATATTTTTCCAGAAGTTATCTGGCATCTTTTCCTAAGGAGTCCGGACTTTCCTCTATTATTATTTATATATAATAACAGCGATTGTCAATTAATATTATTTATTTATCTTCTTATAAGGATTATATATTTCTTTAAATTTTAAAAATATTTTAAAACCTTTAAAATTTAATTCTTTCATATAAAAATTTAATAATTTTTTTTTATAAGAATTATTTATTAAATTAATTTTATTTCCATATATAATTATTATTAAAGGATAATATTTACAAATTAAAGCATGTTTTAAATTAAAAATATATTTTTTATTATTTTTATTAAAAAATTTTAAAATATTATTTATTTTAAAATTACTAATATTATTACAAAAAATATTTAAATAATTTAAATATATAGTTTTATATATACTATTTATAATATTTAAATCATTTTTTAAATAAGAAAAAAAATATATATCCATATATTTCATAAAATCATATCTTTTAATTAAAATATTTTTATATTTTAATAAAATTCTATAATTAATATTATCACATTTATTAAATAATAATAATATATATTTACCTTCTTTAAAAAAAAAATTTAATATTTTTAAATCAAATTTAGATATACCTAAATTATAATCTATAATATATAAAATAATATTAAAATTTAATTTAGTTATTAAAATAATATCATTATAATAATAATTATTCTTATATAAAGCAGGAGAATCACTAATTAAATAATAAATATCTTTATTATATTTATATAAAGACATAATAAAATCTTTTGTATAATTATATGTTTCAGATATAAAAGATCTATTATTTTTACATATTAAATTTAAAAAACTAGATTTACCAGTATTAGGTTTACCTAATATAACAAATTTTATAATTTTTTTATTAAAATTATAGTTACTTATATAATTTTTAAATAATAACTTATTTAAAATATAATAATTTTTATCTAAATTAATACAAAATTTTATATTTTTTATATAAAATTTCTTATTTTTACTTATTATTTTTTTTTTATTAAATAATTTATTCAAAAATATAAAAATACTGTTATCATCATATATAGATATATAAAAAATATATTTTATTTTTAAACAATAAAAATGATTTATACTTAATATAAAATTATTATTTAAATCTTTTTTAGTTAATAAAAGTATTATATTTTTATTATATTTAATTAAATATCTTGACAAATATTTATCTTTATCTGTAATAATACGTGAATCAATTAAAAAAAAAATAAAATCAACATTTTTAATTATAAATAAAAATTTTTTTTTTAAATTTAACAAAAAATTATCATTATAATACTTTTTCTTATTATTAAAAAAAATAAATTTTAATATACTATTTGTATCAATAAAAATAATATTCTTATTTATAATATCATTATTTTTACTTAAAAACCCATAATTATAATCTAAAGTAAAATATTTAAACTTATTTGAAAAAGAAAAATTAGTACCAGTTAAAAAATTAAACAAACTAGTTTTACCAACATTAGAATTACCAACTATAGCTATATTTAACATAAATTATAATTTTAAAAAATTATTTATAGTTTTAATTAAACAAAAAAAATTAACTTTTTTTTGTTTATTATAATATAAATCTTTTATAGTTATATAATTTCCACATATTTCTTTTTTATCTATAATTATTAATATACGTACATTATTTTTTAATATTTTTTTAAGTATATTACTTAAATTATTATATAGTTTATGATCATTATAAATTTTTAAATTATTTAAATTAGAATTTAATATTCTTTTAAATATTAACATTCCTAATAATATGGATTTATTATTATAAGAAGATATTATATATATATCAATATTTTTATTTACAATATTTTTTATATTATTTTCTTTTAAAAAAATAATTAACCTTTCTAATCCTATAGCACAACCTATAGAAGGTATAGATAAAGTAGATATATTTTTAGAAAGACTATTATATCTTCCTCCCGCACAAATAGTATTATTACTTCCATAAATATATTTTTTTTTTATTTTTCATTCAAAAACAAAATCATTATAATAATTTATACCTCTTACTAAATTATAATTTATTTTATATTTTATATTTAAACAATCAAGTTTTCTACATATATTATAAAAATTATTTAAAGATTTTTTATTAATAAATTTTCTAAATTTAGGAATATTATTTAATATATCTAAAAATTTTTTATCTTTTTTATCAATTAATTTAAAATAATTTATATTTTTATTAATACTTAATTTATTTAAAATAATTTTATTATAATTATTTTTTATAAAATTAATATATTTCTTTCTATCACAAAAAGAACCAATAGTATTAATCTCTAAATACAAAAAATTATAAATATTTAATTTCTTAAAAAAATATTTTATTATTAATAATAATTCTATATCCATTCCAATATTTAAACTTCCATATAATTCTAATCCAATTTGATAAAATTGTCTAAAACGTCCTTTTTGCGTATTTTCATATCTAAACATAGGACCAATATATCAAAATTTATTTAAAAAATTATTTAAATATAATTTATTTTGTATATAAGCTCTTAAACAACTTACAGTACCTTCAGGTTTTAATCCTAAAATAATATTATTATTATCTTTTAAAGAATACATTTCTTTAGAAAAAATTTCATAATCTTTATTTATACATTTATTAAATAATTCTTTTCTTTCTAAAATTGGTAATCTTATTTCTTCAAAAGAAAATAAAGAAATAATATCTCTAAAAGATTTTTCTATATAATTTAATAAATATATATTATTTAAAAAATAATCATGTATACCTTTTAAAGGTTTTATTTTTAATTTATCCATAAATATTTAATTAATAAAAATTTTAAATACTATAAAAATAAATAAATCCTAATACAATAAAAATAAATAACTTAATAATATAAAAATAATTTAAAAATATAAACTTTTTAATTATATTAAAATAAGAATTTTCATTAATAAAGCTACTATTAATATTATTATCAATTTTATATTTTTTTAAAAAAAAAAATATCTTTTTTTTAGGAATATTAATTAAACGAGCATAAGAATATATATATCCATATAAAAAAACTAAAGGTATATTAGAAGATAATATATCTTTTTCTATATTTTTTATAATATCTAACTTAAGACATAATTTTTTAGATATATCTTTTTTAGATAAATTTAAAGATTTTCTAGCTTTTTTTAATATTTTTCCTAAAGAATTTGATTTTAAATTATTCATTTTATTATAAATTAATATTAAATTATTAAAAAATATAATTATTTATAATTTTTTTTTATAAAATAAATATTTATTTAAAATATTTATTATCAATTTTTATAAAAATAATATTTAATTATAATTATAATTATAATTATTATTATATAATAATAAAAAAAATATTAAAAGATATTATAATAATATTTATTTTTATAAAATATTAAAAAAATGATAAATAAAAATACTTTAGCAATAGAAATTTCTACAGAATTATGTTCAATAGCAATAAAATATAATAAAAAAATATATACAAAATATAAATTTATTAATAAAAAAAAAAATCAATATATATTAATATTAATTAAAAAAATAATATATGATAACAATATTAATATAAATAATATAAAATATATTATTATTAACAAAGGACCAGGAAGTATAATAGGCTCAAGAATAGCATATAATATAGCAGAATTATTTAAATTAAAATATAAAAAAATAAAAATAATAAAATTAAATTCATTTAAAATTATTTTAAATAATATAAAAATAAAAAAAAAAATAAATAAAAATATATTTATAAGTATATATAATAGTATAAATAATATTATTATTTATAACAAAAAAAAAAATAAAATAAAAAAATATAATTCAATAAAAAAATTTAAAAAAAAAATTATATCTTTATCAAAAAATATTAATCTTATAGTAAATAACTATCAATTTAAAAAAAAAATAGATCACTTTTATAAAAAAAAAATTTATATTATATATCCAAAAGCAAAATATATGTTATTCATTTAAAAAATAAATAAATATTAATAAATTAATTTTAATATTATAAATTTAAAAATATAAATTTAATTATAAAAAATAAAATTATAAAAAATATTTAATATATTAATTAAAAAATTAATATATAAATATATATATAAAAAATTTTTATAAATAATATAATAAAAAAATTCTTTTATTATCTCTGGAATAAATATAAAAAAATATATATATAATTTATTCACAGAGTAATAAAAGAAAAAATTAATCATAAAATAATAATAAATATAAAATAAAACAAATAATAATATAAAAAAATAAAAATAATAATAAAATAAAAAAATTAAATTAAAGAATTAAAAAATTTTTTTAAATTATTTAAAAAATTATCTGATTTAGGATTATTTTTTTTTATATTTTTTTTTAAAGTTATACCTAAATCATATAATAATTTTTTTTGTAATTTATTTAAATTAACTGGAGTTTCAACTATTATTTTACATAATAAATCACCATATTTATTACTTTTAAAATATTTAATTCCTTTATTTTTTATTCTAAAAATTTTACCAGTTTGAGTTTCAGGAGGAATTTTAAATATTATTTTATTATATAAAGAAGGTATTTCTATTTCTCCTCCTAATGCTGCTATAGAAAAATTTATAGGAACTTTACAATATAAATCATTATTTAATCTTTTAAATATAGAATGTTTCTCAACTTTTATTTTAATATATAAATCACCATATTTTGAATTATATCCGCCATAATTACCTTTTCCAATTATACGTATACTATCACCATCACTTATTCCAGAAGGAATTTTAACAGAAAAATTTTTATATATTTTTTCAGTTCCTGATCCTCTACAAATATAACAAACATTTTCTATAGTATAACATTCACCATTACAAGAAGGACATGTTTGTTGTATTGTAAAAAAACCTTGTTTAATATGTATATTACCATTACCATTACATGTATTACATATCTTACGAGATGTACCAGGTTTACATCCAGTTCCATTACATATACTACATTTTTGTATTAAATTAACTCCTATTTTTTTATAAACACCTTTAATTACTTCTTCTAAAGTTATACTAACTTTATATAAAATATCAGAACCAACATTATTATTAGAATATTTTTTATTTTTCTTTGATTTAAAAATATCTCCAAAAACATCACCAAATATATCACCAAAATCACTACTAGTATAAGTAAAATCAGTATAATTATCTTCATTAAAAGAAGTATGACCATATTGGTCATACATAGATCTCTTTTTAGTATTACTTAATACTTCATAAGCTTTTTGTATTTCTTTAAATTTTTCTTCATAAATTTTATTACCTTTATTTCTATCTGGATGATATTTTATAGCTAAACGTTTATATGCTCTTTTAATTTCTTGATTATTTGCTTTTTTAGAAACACCTAAAATATCATAATAATCTTTATTTGACATTTTTAAAAACCTATAAAATATAATTTTTTAAATTATTTATTCTTATTATTTATTTCTTCACATTCTGCATCAACTACTTTACTATTATTTACATTATTATTATTTACTTTATCATTACTACTATTATTATTATTATCTTTATTATTATATTTATAAAGATTACTAGATAATTGTATTACTTCTTGTATAGATTTATCTATTAAAATTTTATCTTCACTTTTTAATACTTCTTCTAATTTATTTAAACTTAATTCAATAGATTTTTTTTCTTCATCAGGTATTTTATCATTTAATTCTAATATTTGTTTACGAGTAGTATGAATTAAATGATCCGCTTGATTACGAGATTGTATTAATTCTTCAAATTTACGATCAATTTCTTCATTTAATTTAGCATCTTGAACCATTTTATTTATTTCATTATCATTTAAACCTGAAGATGCTTTAATAGTAATTTTTTGTTCTTTACCAGTATTTTTATCTTTAGCTGATACATGTAATATACCATCAGCATCAATATCAAAAGTAACTTCTATTTGAGGTACTCCTCTAGGAGCAGATTGTATACCATCTAAATTAAATTGACCTAAAGATTTATTATCAACTGCTTTACTACGTTCTCCTTGTAATACATGTATAGTAACAGCAGATTGATTATCTTCTGCAGTAGAAAAAACTTGACTATGTTTAGTAGGAATAGTAGTATTTTTTTTAATTAATGTAGTCATAACTCCACCCATTGTTTCTATTCCTAATGATAATGGTGTTACATCTAATAAAAGAACATCTTTAACTTCCCCAGAAAGAACACCACCTTGAATAGCTGCACCAATAGCTACTGCCTCATCAGGATTTACATCTTTTCTTGGAGATTTTCCAAAAAATTCAGCTACTTTTTTTTGAACTAAAGGCATTCTTGTTTGACCACCAACAAGAATTACATCTTGTATTTTAGATACATCTAAATCTGCATCTTTTAAAGCTATTTTAACAGGATCTATAGATTTTATAATTAAATCTTCAACTAAAGATTCTAATTTAGCTCTAGTTAATTTTATGTTTAAATGTTTAGGACCACTTATATCAGCAGTAATATAAGGTAAATTAATTTCAGTTTGTTTAGATGAAGATAATTCTATTTTAGCTTTTTCAGAAGAATCTTTTAATCTTTGCATAGCAAGAGGATCATTAGATAAATCTATATTATAATCTTTTTTAAATTCAGAAACTAAAAAATTTATTATTTTATTATCAAAATCTTCACCACCTAAATGTGTATCACCATTAGTAGATAAAACTTCAAAAGTTTTTTCTCCATCAATATTATCTATTTCAATAATAGAAATATCAAATGTTCCTCCGCCTAAATCATAAACAGCAATAATACTATTATTTTTAGATTTATCTAAACCATATGCTAAAGCAGCAGCAGTAGGTTCATTTATAATTCTTTTAACATTTAATCCAGCTATACGACCAGCGTCTTTAGTTGCTTGTCTTTGAGTATCATTAAAATAAGCAGGAACTGTTATAACGGCTTCTGATATTTTTTCTCCTAAATAATCTTCTGCTGTTTTTTTCATTTTTTTTAAAACTTCAGCAGAAATTTGAGGAGGAGAAACTTTTTTATTTTTTACCTGTATTCAAGCATCACCATTATTAGAAGAAACTATTTTATACGGCATTATATTTACATCACGTTGAACTTCAGAATCACTATATTTACGACCAATTAATCTTTTTATAGCAAAAAAAGTATTTTCAGGATTAGTAATAGATTGACGTTTTGCAGGTTGACCTACCAAAACTTCATTATCTTTAGTATACGCAACAACAGAAGGAGTAGTACGATCACCTTCAGAATTTTCTATAACTTTAGCTTTATTATTTTCCATTACAGCTATACAAGAATTAGTAGTACCTAAATCAATACCAATAACTTTAGTCATATTAAATCTCCATTAAAAAAAATTAATCTTTATATAAAGATATAAGTACATACTTTTAAATATCAACTAAAAATATAAAATATTTTACAAAAATATAAAATATATAATTTTATTTATTTTTAATATATAATTATAATTTATAAATTATCTAAAATAATTTTAATAAATATAAAATATCAAATATATAAAATGAATAAAAAATACATAAATTACAAAAATACAATAAATTTACCAAAATTAAATTTTCCAATGAAAGCAAATTTAAATACAAAAGAACCAATAATATTAAAAAAATGAAAAAAAAATAATTTATATTTAAATATTTCTAAAAAAAAAAAAAAAATATTTATAATTCATGATGGACCACCATATGCAAACGGCAATATACATATAGGACACGCTTATAATAAAATATTAAAAGATATAATAATAAAATATAAAATTTTTATGAATTTTAAAATTAATTATATTCCAGGATGGGATTGTCATGGTTTACCTATAGAATTAGAAATAAAAAAAAAAAAAAAATATATAATTAATAAAAAAAATAAAAATAATTTTAAAAAATTATGTTTTAACTATGTTAATAATCAAATTAAAAAACAAAAAAATAATTTTATAAGATTAGGAATATTAGGTGATTGAAAAAATTATTATAAAACTATGGATTTCAAAACAATATCAAATACAATAAAAGTATTAAATAAATTAATAAAATTAAATTATATAGAAAGAAGAAAAATACCCACAAATTGATGTATAAAATGTAAATCTTCTTTAGCAGAAGCAGAAATAGAATATAAAAATAAATTATCAAAATCTATATATGTATTATTTAATATATATAATAAAAAAAATTTTTTAAAAAAAATAAATTTAAATTATAAAAAATATATAAATTATAATTTTAAATTAATTATATGAACAACCACTCCATGAACATTACCAGGTAATTGTGCAATTGCTATACATCCTAAATATATATATTCATTCATAAAAATAAAAAAAAATATATATATTATACTAAAAAATCAAGTAAAAGGTATAATAGATAAAATAAAAAAAAAATATAAAAAAATATATTCCTCAAAAGGAATAATATTTAAAAATTCCTATGTATCTCATCCAATATCAAAAAAAAAAACACCTATAATATTAAATTCTTATATAGTAGATAAAAATATTGGAACTGGATTAATCCATATTGCTTCTGAACATGGACAAGAAGATTATAAAATTTCAAAAAAAAACAATTTAAAAGGATTAAATGTTATAAAAAAAAATGGAAAGTATATTAAATATAAATATATAAGTAATATAGAAAATAAAAATATAAAAGAAGCAGAAATATTAATAATTAATAAATTAAAAGAAAATAAAAAAATAATATTAGAAAAAAAAATAATACATAAATATCCATACTGTTGAAGACATAAAAAACCTATATTATTAAAATCAACACCCCAATGATTTATAAATATAAATAAAAATAATTTAAAAAAAAAATTATTAATATCAATTAAAAAAGTAAAATGAATACCTAAATGAGGATATAAAAAAATTAAAAAAATGATAATAAATAGACCTAATTGATGCATATCAAGACAAAGAATATGAGGAACACCAATACCTATATTTATTAATAAAAAAACAAAAAAAATGCATCCAAAAACAACATTTTTAATAAAAAAAATAGCAAATAAAATAAAAAAATTAGGTCCTAATTATTGAAATAATATAAATAAAAAAAAAATTTTAGGTAAAAAATACAAAAAATATAAAAAAATATCAGATGTATTAGATGTTTGATTTGATTCAGGATCAACATGTTTTACTATAATAAATTCAAAATTTAAAAAAAATATAATAAGTGACATATATTTAGAAGGATTAGATCAATTTAGAGGATGATTTATGTCTTCATTAATAATAAATACAGCAATAAATAACTGTGCACCATATAAAAAAGTAATATCACATGGATTTATATTAAATAAAAATAATGAAAAAATGTCAAAATCTTCAAATAATTATATAAAACCTAAAGAAATAATAAATACTTTTGGTTCTGATATATTAAGATTATGAGTATCTTCAACAAAATTTTATAAAGATATAAATATATCAAATGAAATTATATTAAGAACTGTAGAATCATATAGAAAAATTAGAAATACAATAAAATTTTTAATTTCTAATTTAGATAATAATAATAATATAATAAACAAAAAAATAAAAAAAAATAATTTAATTTTAATAGATAAATGAATAATTCATAAAACAAAAAAATTACAAAAAAAAATAATATATTTATATAAAAAATTTAAATTTTATAAAATAACTAAAAAAATAATAAATTTTTGTAATATATATTTAAGTTCAATATATTTAGATATTATAAAAGATAGAAAATATATAATTAAAAAAAATACAAAACCATATAATAGTTTACAAATAACTATATGAATGATTCTAGAATCATTAGTAAAATTAATATCTCCTATATTATCTTTTACTTCAGAAGAAGTATTTAAATATTTACCAAACAAAAAAAATAAATCAATATATGAAGAAACTTGATTTAATAAATTATTTTATTTAAAAAAAAATAATAAAATAAATGAAAATATATGAAAAAAATTAATAAATATAAAAAATAATTTTAATAAAATATTAGAAGAAAAAAAAAAAAAAAATAAAATCAAATCTTCATTAGAAGTAAAATTAATATTATATTTAAAAAAGAATTTTTTTAATAAAATTAAAAAAATAAAATCAGAATTAAAATTTTTTTTTATAACATCAAAAACAAAAATAAAAATTTTAAAAAATAAGAAATATAAAAATTTTTTTAAAATAAAATGTAAAAAAATTATTGGAATAAAATGTAATAGATGCTGACATTATGTAAAAAAAATATATAATATTAAAAAATATAATATATGTAATAGATGTATAAAAAATATGTTTGGTAAAGGTGAAAAAAGAAAATTTATATAAAATATATGTATAAAGATATAGGACAAAATTTTTTAATTAATAAAAAAATTATTAAGAATATTATAAATTTTATAAAACCAAATAAAAAAGATATTTTTTTAGAAATAGGTTGTGGAACAGGACTATTAACTAAAGAATTATATAAATATAATAAAAATATAATAGCTTTAGATATAGATAACAATTTAATTAAAAAATGTAAAAAAAAAAATAATAAAATTATTTTTTTAAATATAGATATATTAAAATTTAATTTTTATAAATATAAAAAAAAATTTAGAATTATTGGTAATATTCCATATTATATATCTCATAAAATAATATATAAATTAATAAAAAATTATGATTTTATATATGATATACATATATTATTACAAAAAGAATTAGCAAATAATTTATTTTTAAATATTAAAAATAAAAAATATTCTAAAACTACTATAATTATTAATTTATTATTTAAAATAAAAAAAATAATAAATATTAAAAATTATAATTTTAAACCAAAACCAAAAATAGAATCAACATTAATAAAATTAAAATCAAATAATAATAAAAATAACATAAAAAATATAAATTTATGTATACATATATTAAATAATATATTTAATAAAAAAAATAAAAAAATATATAATAACTTAAAAAATTTTATAAATATTAATGAATTTAAAAAAATTAATATAAATCCTAATATTAGGATAAATAAAATAAATATAAAACAATATTGTAAAATAATAAAATATATAATTAATAAAAATAATTAAGAAATTTTATTAATTAATTTTAATATATTTGATTTATATCTAGAACATTTATTTAAATGAATAATTTTTTTTATATATAATTTATCTAAATTAGATTGTAAAATACGAAAAAAAAATAAAGCTTTTTTACTAATTTTTTTTTTTATAAAAAATTTAATTTTTTTAATATATGTTTTAATCATAGATTTTTTACTTTTATTTACTTTATTTTTATATTTATTTTTATTTTTTTTTTTTTTATAATATTTGATAGACATTGTTTTCTCTTATAATTAATTAAAATTTTTTTTAAAATAATTTATTAAATTTAAAGTAGAATTATCTAAATATATTTCTTTTTTATTTAAATTATCACTTTTTAAAGATTTATTTTTTAAATATGAATAAATAAAACTAGATAATTTTTTATTTAATTCTATTTCAAATTTATCAAAACTAGAAATATTTAATATAATACCTTGACTAATTACTTTATATTCATATAAAGTAATTAAAGCACCTATATTATAAGGACTTATATTATTTATTAAAATAGAATTACTAGGCCTATTACCTTTAAATTTTATAAATTTATAAATATTATTATTATTTTTATTTAAAATATTATATTTAAATACTTTATCACCGAAAGCTAAGGACTGTGTTTGTGATAAAAAATTAGATATTAATATTAAATTAGAATTATTAATATCACAAGAATTACAAATTTCTATAATAAAATCACAAGGAATAATATAAGTTCCTTGATATAATAATTGATAAAAAGAATTTTTAGATATAGTACCAATACCTCCTAAAATTATAGGAGAAGTATAATAATTATCTATATAATTATTATTATAATCTATATATTTACAATTAGATTTCATTATTAATTGTTGTAAATATGTAGGTAAAAAAAATAATTTATTACTATAAGCTAAAATAGCTTCTACAGAATAATTAAAAAAATTATTATATCAAATACTTATTATTGCTAAAATTATAGGTATATTATTTTTAAAACTAGAATTAAAAAAATGAATATCCATATCGTGAGCACCCCATAACATTTTTTTAAAATTTTTAAATCCTATAAAAATAGATATACATAAACCAAAAGGGGAACAATAAGAATAACAACTATTTAATCAACTATCTACAATAAATATATTATTTAAATTTACTCCAAATTTTATTGCTTCATTAAAATTACTAGATACTAAAATAAAATGATTATTTAAAGATATAATATTATTATTATAAAAATTTAAAATTCAATTTTTTGCAATATTAGAATTAAATAAAGTTTCTATATTTGTAAAACTTTTAGAACAAATTATAAAAAGTGTTTCTTCAGGAGAAATTTTTTTAATTAATTTCGAAATTTCTAAAGAATTTATATTAGAAATAAAATAAAATTTTTGATATTCATTAATTTTATACTCTAATAATGAATTTATAATCATCTTAGGTCCAAAATATGAATATCCTAATCCTATATTAACAATATTTTTAATTTTTTTACCAGAATAACCTAATCATTTACCATTTACTATTCTTTCTGTAAAAAATTTAATTTTATTTAAATTAGCATTTATATCTTTTTTATAATTTAATAAAAATTTTTTATTTTTTAATAACTTATTATCAAAATCTCTTAATAAAAAATTTAAAAAAGGTTTATTTTTCGTAAAATTTATATTTTCACCTTCTAAAATAGATAATATATAATTTTTAAAATCAATTTCATTTAATAATTTTAGAAATAAATTTATCGTTTTCAATATAATTTTATTTTTAGAATAATCAATTAAAATTCTATTATTAAAATTTATAGAAAAATTTTTAAATCTATTTTTATCTTTTTTAAATAAATCAATTATTTTAATATTTTTTATATAATTAAAATGATTTAATATTTCTTTTCAACTTTTAGTTTTAATAGGATTTTTAAACATATTTAAATTCCTAATATATATATTATATTATATAATTAAATATTTATAATTTGTATATAAATCAAATAATTTATTTATTATAATTAATAAAATATATATATAAATATCTCAATATTTCTTTTAAAATAAAAAAATGAAAATTATATATAAAAAAAAAAAACATAATTTTATTTATAGAATATTATATTTAATAATTATTTTAATAATTATATTAATTTTATTAATTTATAATATATATAATTTACAAATAAAAAAATTTAAAAAATATTATTTCTTATCTAAAAAAAATTATACTAAAGTAAAAAATATTATTCCAAATAGAGGAATTATTATAGATAAAAATAATATACCAATAGCTAATAATAAAAAATATTATTATATTAATATAATAACATATAAAAATAAATATTTTAAAAACATCATAAATATTTTAAAAAAAATAAATATAAAAAAAAAAATAATTAATAAAATTAAAAAAAAATATAAAAAAAAAAAAAAAATACTATATAAAATAAATAAAAATAATTTAATAAAATTTTATATAAATAAACCTTTTATAAAAAATATAAATTTAAAAAAATATATAAGAAGAAATTATCCATATAAAAAAATATTAGCCCATGTAATAGGATATATAAATATATATAATAAAAAAAAAATTATAGCAAAAAATGGAATAGAAAAATATTATGAAAAAAAAATAAATGGAAAATATGGATATAAAAAAAATATTATAAATAATAAAGGTAAAATAATTTATAAATATATAATTAAAAAACCTAAAGCGGGAAAAAATATAAAACTATCAATAGACATAAAATTACAAAAATTTATTTATAATATTTTAAAAAACAATACTGCTGCAGTAATAGTAACAAATTGTAAAAACGGAAAAGTTTTATCTTTAATTTCTTTTCCAAGTTTTAATCCTAATTTATTTACTAGAAAAATTTTTAAAAAAGAATATAATAAAATTTTAAATAATAAAAATTCTCCTTTAATTAATAAAGTTATACAAGGAATATATCCTCCAGCTTCAACTATAAAACCTTATATAGGTATAGCTGCGTTAGAAGAAAAAATAATAAATAAAAAATTTATTATGTTTGATCCAGGATGATGAAAATTACCTACATCTCAAAAAATATTTTATGATTGAAAAAAAACAGGACATGGAGAATTAAATATAATTAAATCTATAGAAGAATCATCAGATACATTTTTTTATCAAATATCTTATCATTTAGGAATTAAAAAAATAATTAATTGAATAAAAAAATTTAAATTTGGAAACAAAACTAATATAGATTTACCAAATGAAAAAAAATTATTTTTACCTAGTAAAAAATGAAAAAAAAAAACATATAATTCTAAATGATATTTAGGAGATACTATTTCTATAGGAATAGGGCAAGGATATTTAATAACAACTCCAATACAAATACACCAAGCTTTATTAATTTTAATTAATAATGGTTATATAATAAAACCCTCTATATTATTAAATAATAATAATAATAATAAAATAAAAAATATAAAAATTAAAAAAAAGAATATTAAAATAATTAAAAAAGGTATGTATGGAGTATCTAATAAAAAAAATGGAACAGCATTTTGAAATTTTTTAGGAACAAAATATAAAGTTGCTGCAAAATCAGGAACAGCTCAAGTATATTCAATAAATCATAATTATAAACCAAAATATATAAAAAAAAAATTAAAAGATCATATATTAATGAATACCTTTTTGCCATATAAAAATCCTAAATTTGCAATAACAATAATATTAGAACATGGAGGGAATGGATTAAAAATAGGAGAAATAATGAGAAAAATAACAGATTTTATATATAAAAATAATATAATTAATGAATAAAAAAAATATAAATAAAACAGATATTATAATTATAATATGTATAATATGCATTTTAATATATAGTATATTATTAATATATAGTGCAAATATAAATAATAAAAATAATAATATTATATATAAAAAATTTTTTCATATAATTATTAGTTTAATAATAATGTTTCATATTATTAAGTTTAATAAAAAATATTACATTAATAATGCATATATAATATACATTATATGTAACTTATTATTAATATATACATATTTATATGGATATATAACAAATGGGGCAAAAAGATGAATAGATATAAAAATTATTAAATTTCAACCTTCAGAAATAGCTAAAATATCAGTACCAATATTAATTACAAAAATATTAAAAAAAAATAACTATTTAATTAATAATATAAAAATTATTACATTAATAATAATTATAACTTTAATACCTAGTATATTAATATATTTACAACCAGATTTAGGAACATCTATTTTAATATTATTATATGGAGTAATAGGATTATACTTAGGTGGTATTAATAAAAAAATAATATTAATATCTATAATATTATTAATATTAAGTATACCATTTATATGAAAATTTTTATTATATAAATATCAAAAAAATAGAATAATAACATTATTTAATAATAATAATGATATTTTAAATAATGGATATCAAATAAATCAATCAAAAATTGCTATAGGATCCGGTGGATTATATGGTAAAGGTATATTTTTAGGAACTCAATCAAAATTTAATTTTATTCCAGAAAATAAAACTGATTTTATATTTACTTTAATAGCTGAAGAACATGGATTTATAGGAATATTATTTATATTATTAATTTATTTAATATTAATAACTAGATCTTTAATAATATGTATAAATAATAATGATATATTTAATAAATTATTAATATCAAATTTAATAATAAATTTTTGTATACATATAATAATTAATATAGGAATGGTAATTGGATTATTTCCAATAGTAGGTGTTCCATTACCTTTAATAAGTTATGGGGGAACATCATTAATAGTAACAATATCTATGTTTGCAATAATTATGTCTCTTAAAAAAAATATTTAATTAAAAAAATATGAAAAAAAAAAAAATATTAATATTATTTATAATATATTTAATTAGTATGAATTTATATGCTAATACAATAAAAAATATAAACGTAAAATCATATATTTTAGTAGATTATAAATCTAATAAAATATTATTAAAAAAAAATCCTAATTCTAAATTATATCCAGCTAGTTTAAATAAAATTATGACTAGTTATATTATAGCAGATTATATAAAAAAAAAAAAAATAAATAAAAATGATTTAGTAAAAATTAAAAAAAATTCAAATTGAAAAAATCCTTTTTTTAAAGGATCATCATTAATGTTTTTAAAAAAAAATCAAAAAGTTAAAATTTCTGATTTAAATAAAGGAATAATAATACAATCTGGAAATGATGCATGTATAGCAATAGCAGAATATTTATCAGGAAATGAAAAAAATTTTGTTAAATTAATGAATAAATATAAAAAAAAAATTAATTTAAAAAATACAAATTTTATAAATTCACACGGATTAGATAATAATAAACAATATACAACAGCATATGATATGGCAAAATTAAGTATTTTATTAATAAAAAATTTTCCAAAAACATATAAATTATATAAAAAAAAAAAATTTACTTTTAATAACATTAAACAAATAAATAGAAATTTATTATTATGAAATAAAAAATTAAATATAGATGGTATAAAAACAGGTTATACTAATAAATCAAAATATAATTTAATAACTTCAGCTAAAAAAAAAAATAATAGATTAATAGTAGTAATATTAGGGGCTAAATCTATAAAAGATAGAAATTATTATGCAAAAAAAATATTAAAATGAGGATTTAAAAATTTTAAAACTAAAAAAATAATTAAAAATAATAAAAAAATAATAAATAAAAAAATATGGTTTAGTAAAAAAAAATTTTTACCAATAGGAACAAATAAAAATATATATATAAATACTAATAAAAAAAAAAAAAATAAAATAAAATTATTAATAATATTCAAAAAAATATTAAAAGCACCAATTTTAAAAAAACAAATATTAGGAAATATATTTATAAAAATAAATAATAAAATTAAAAAAAAATATAAAATTCTATCATTAAGAACAATAAAAAAAAAAAATGTCATAAAATTTTTATTAGATAATATAAAAATAAAAATTTATAAAATAATTAATAAAACAATAAATTTTTTTAAAAACATAAAATATGAAAATATATAAAATAATTAAAATAATAGTTGCATTATCAGGAGGAGTAGATTCTTCAGTAACAATATGAATATTACAAAAATTAGGATATAAAGTAAAATGTGTTTTTATAAAATGTTGAGAAGAAAAAAATAATAACACTAAATGTATTTATTTAAAAGATTATGAAGATTGTAAAAAAATATGCAAAAAATTAAAAGTAAAACTATATAAAATTAATTTTTCATTTGAATATTGAAAATATGTATTTAATATATTAATAAAAAATCAAAAAAAAAATAAAATCATAAATCCTGATATATTATGTAATAAAGAAATAAAATTTAAAATATTTATAAAATTTGCAATAAAAATATTAAAAGGAAATTTTATATCTACAGGACATTATATAATAACAAAAAGAAAAAAAAATCAATATTATTTATTAAAAGGCATAGATAAAAAAAAAGATCAAAGTTATTTTCTATATCATTTAACACAAAAAAAAATAAAAAAATGTATATTTCCATTAGGAAAATATTATAAAAAAAATATAAGAAAAATTGCTATCAATTTAAAATTAATTAATGCTAAAAAAAAAAGTTCAACTGGAATATGTTTTATAGGTAAAAGAAATTATTTTAATTTTATTAGAAAATATATAAAAGACAATAAAGGAAATATAGTAGATATAAATGATAAAATATTAGGAAAACATAAAGGATTACATTTATATTCAATAGGACAAAGAAAAAATTTAAATATTAATTTAGGACAACATTTACCATATTATGTATATAAAAAAGATATAAAAAATAATAAATTAATAGTAGTTAAAAGTAAAAAAAATATATTATTATATTCTATTGGAATATATATTAAAAATATACATTTTATAAATAAAAATAATAATAAAAAAAAAATATTCTGTAAAATAAAAATTAGATATCAACAAAAAAAAAATACTAAATGTAAATTATATATTAGTAAAAATAAAATATTATTTAATAAATTAATATTTGGAATAACACCAGGACAATCTGTAGTATTTTATAAAAAAAATATATGTTTAGGAGGAGCTATAATAAAAAAAAGTATATCTATTAATTAATAATAATATTTAAAATTAGAAAATTTGTTAAACAAAAAATATATATTTTTTAATAAAAAAATTCTATTTGATTTAATATTTTTATTTTTAACATCTATTTTAATAAAATTTAAAAAATTATCCACTTTTTTAATAGATATAAAAAAATACTTTATTAATTTATCATAATTATGATTAATATATAAAAAATTATTTTTTTTACATAAATATAAAATATATTTATATAAAATAATTTCTTCTTTTTTAACAAGAAAATTAATATTAAATTTTTTAATACTAAAATTATAATATTTTTTTAATAAATTATTTATTCTTTTATATAAATTAATAAATTTTCTAAAAACTTTTTTATTTTTATATTTTAAGATAATATCAATACGATTTTTTATATCTAAAAAATCATATATTTTATTCTTTTTTAATAAAGAATATATTATATGTTTTGAAAATTTTAATTTATTCAAATAATTTATAAATCTAACATTAATAAAATTTAATATAATTAATACTTTCTTTTTATTAATTTTTTTTTTTTTAAATAAAAATATAGAAAATTTTATTATTTTATATATATTAATATAAAAATTACTATTTAATATTTTTTTTATAATTAGAAAAGATAATTTTCTTAATCCATAAGGATCATTTTTTTTTTTTAAATAAATAAAATTATAAAATATAAAAATACCAACTAAAGTATCTATTTTATCTATTAAAAAAATTATAGAACTATATATATTATTACTATTGACATTATAATGTTCTTTTATTATTAGAGATGTATTTAAAGATTCTCCATCTAATAATGAATAATACATACCTATTATACCTTTTAAATTATTATAATATTTATATAAATTAGTTGCTAAATCACATTTTATTAATAAAATAACATGATTTAAAAAATTTATATTAATATTTAAATAATTTAAATAATTTAAAAATTTTTTAGATAAAAATAAAATTCTACTTATCTTATCTAAAAAATTACCAATTTTTTTATGAAAAATAATATTTTTTAATTTAGATAAATAACTAATTAAATAAAATTTTCTATCTTCAATAAAAAATTTTTTAGATTCACTTAATTCTGAATTAATAACATTTTCATAACCTTTTATTATTATATTATAATTACTACTTTTCATATCTAATATAATAATAAAATTATTTGTTAATACATTTTTTTTATTAAATAAAACAATACCATAATACTTTTTAATAATAAATATTATTAAATCTTTAGGTAAAGATAAAAATTTTTCATCAAAATTACATAAAATTCCAACAGGTCATTCTACCATAGAAATAATTTTTTCTAAATACTTATTTTTTAGAAAAAACAATAAATTTTTTTTAATAGATATATTTTTTATTATATTTAATATTTTTATTTTTCTATATTTATAATCTATTATAATTTTACAAAATTTAAATAAATTTATTATGTAATCATTAGTATTATTTAAAATTATATTTTTATCATTACTAATAAATTTATGACAAAATAATATATTATTAGATTTAATATTAAAAATTTTAATATCTAAAATTTTATTATTAAACATAATAATAATATTATTAATAGGTCTAAAAAAAAAATATTTATTATCTTCACAAATTATAGTTTTATTATTTTTTAATAAATTAGAAAAAACATTTTTTAATATAATTAAAATTAATTCTTTAATATTATTTATTTTATTTCTTTTTTTTATAAAAAAACATTTTAAATTATTTTTTTTTATATATTCTATATTCTTTATAGATGAATTTATATTTTTACATCAATTAATTAATTTATTATTATTAAATATATTAATTTTAGAAATTTTAATTTTAGGACCATTTATAATTTTATATTTATTTTTAAAATTTTGATTATAACTTAAATTATAAACTAAGCAAGAAATTCTTCTTATAGTAACAAAAACTTTTATTTTACTAAATAAAAAATTATATTTTTTTAAATTATATTTAATATATTTTTTAAAATTAATATTAATATATTTTAATTTATTAATAGGTAATTCTTCAGAAACCAATTCAATTAATAATAAACCTTTAAACATTTAAATCCTTAAATAAATATTACAAATTTAAATATAAATTAGCAATTTTATTAAAAATTTCTCTAATACATAAAATATTATTTTGTCTTTCTATTCTAGAAAAATAATTCTTAGCATCTAATAAATTAAAATAATAAACCATTTTAATTGCAAATTCATATGAAATTTTAATCAAAGGTTTATTTAAATTTATTAATCTTAAAGATTCATTTTTATAATTATTCATACAAGAAAGTAAAAAATTTATATTAGAATTATTAAAAATATAATAAGATTTATCTATTTCATCATTATATAAAATATCAATATATTTTATTTTTTTTAAAACATTAATATCTCAAATTAAATTATTTATATGATTTACATTTTGTAAATATAAAGATATTCTTTCTAAACCGTAAGTAATTTCACAAAGTGAAGGAATACAATCAAATCCTCCCATTTTTTTAAAATAAGTAAATTGACTAATCTCCATTCCATTCAATCAAACCTCTCAACCTATACCATATGCACCTAAAGTAGGATTTTCTCAATTATCCTCAATAAAACGTAATTCTGATATATTTAAATCTATATTTAAATATTTTAATGACTTTATATATAAATTTTGAATATCTTTTAAAAAAGGTTTACTAATAACTTGAAATTGATAATATTGTTGTAATCTATTTGAACTATTACCGTAACGACCATCATTCGGTCTTCTACATAATTGTACATAAGAATAAAAACTTTTTTTTTTATTAAAACAATTAAAAAAAGTAATAGGATGAAAAGTAGCAGCACCAACTTCAATATCAATAGGTTGTATAATACAACTACCTAAATTAGATCAATATTTATATAATTTAAAAATTAATTTTTTAAAAGTAATCATATATAAAAAATATTATTATAAAAATAATACTAATATCATATTTATATTTATATTTATATTTATATTTATATTTATATTTATATTTATATTTATATTTATATTTATTTATTATAAATAAATTTAATTATTTTTAAATAAAAAATTTATAAAATATAATTATATATTTATATTATATAATAAAAAATATTCTTTTAAAATAATATTAATTAAAATATTTAAAAAATTAATAAATAATAATATATTATATATAAATAATATATTATTATATATAATATAATATTATATATTAAAAAAAAAAAATATAAAAATAAATAATAAACTATAAATATATTTAATTATTTAAAATTTTTATATATGCTAAAGGTGAATTATCACCATTTCTAAAACCACATCTTATTATTTTAGTATAACCTCCATTAAAATTTAAAAATCTTGGACCTAAATTGTATAATAACTTATTAACATTTTTTTTATTTCTAATATTAGAAAACAATATTCTTTTATTATGTAAATTATTTTTTTTTGATCTAGTTATTAACTTTTCTATAAAAATTCTTAATTCTTTTGCTTTATATAAAGTAGTTTTAATAAATTCATAATATATTAAAGAATTTATCATATTTCTAAACATCAATTTTCTATGACTACTATTTATATTAAATTTACGACCTTTTTTTTTATGACGCATAAAATAAAACCTCTATTATTTTTTTAAATTATTAGGAGGTCAATTTTTTAATTTCATACCTAATTTTAATCCTTTAGATAATAATATATTTTTTATTTCAGCTAAAGATTTTTTACCTAAATTAGGAGTTTTTAATAATTCAGATTCAGTTTTTTGTACTAAATCTCCTATATAATTTATAGATTCAGTTTTTAAACAATTTGCTGACCTTACAGTTAAATCTAAATCATCAACAGATGATAACAAAATAGAATTAAATTTTAATTTTTTATCTTTTTTTTTATTAACTATATTTTTATCTAAATTTACAAAAACTTTTAATTGATTAATTAAAATATTAGCAGCTTTACGAACAGCAGATTCAGAATCTATAGTTCCATTAGTTTTAATATTTAATATTAATTTATCTAAACAATCATAATTTTTTAAACGAGTATTTTCAACAGTATATGAAACACATTTTATTGGCGAAAAATAAGAATCTACAAATAATTTTCCAATTAATAAATTATTACCATCCTTTTTAATATTATCTATTTTTGATAAAGAAGATATATATCCTTTACCCAATTCAACTTTTATACGAATTGAAATAGAAGAATCTATAGATGTTAAATTACATATAACATGATTAGGATTAATTATATTAAATTTATCATTAGATTTAATATCAGACCCTAAAACAGGACCTATACCTTTTTTTTTAATTATTAAAATAGATTCACTTAAATTATCACCTAAACTTATATATAAATTTTTTAAATTTAAAATTATTTCTGTAATATCTTCTAATAATCCCTCTTTATGATCATATTCATGTGTAATACCATCAATTTCTAATTCAGTAATAGAATAACCAGGAATAGATGATAATAATATACGTCTTAATACATTTCCCAAAGTATTACCAAAACCTTTTTCTAAAGGTTCTAAAATAATTAAAGAAGAATTATCAGAAACTTTACTAATTTTTATTAATTTAGGTTCTAAAAATTTTAAATTATTAACCATAATTAATTATTCTCCTAATATATATTTATTTAGAATAAAATTCTAAAATAAGATTTTCTTCAATATCATTAAATATATATTTCATTTTAGGAATAAATTTAAATATACCTATCATTTTTTTAATATTAACATCTATTCAATCAATTGATTTACGTTGTTTAAATAATTCTAAAGAATATTTAATACGATCCTGATTTTTAGCTTTATCTAAAACACTAACTAAATCGTTAGGTGAGACTAAAAATGAAGGAATATTAACAATTTTTTTATTTACTAAAATTAATTTATGATTAATTAATTGACGAGATTCATAACGAGTAGAACCAAAACCCATTCTATAAACAATATTATCTAATCTTCTCTCTAAAAAAGAAAATAAAATTTCACTAGTATTTCCTTTTAAACGTACAGATTTTTTATAATAATTTAAAAATTGTTTTTCTAAAATACAATACATACGACGAACTTTTTGTTTTTCTCTTAATTGAATAGCATAATTAGATAATCTATTCTTTTTATAACCATGCTGACCAGGTAAACGATCTATTTTACATTTTGATTCAATATTACGTAAATTTGATTTTAAAAACAAATCAACACCTTCTCTACGACTTAATTTTAACTTAGGACCCAAATATTTAGACATTTTATACTCTTTTAATATAAATAATTTATCAAAATTATACACGTCTTTTTTTAGGAGGACGACAACCATTATGAGGAATAGGAGTAATATCATTAATACTAATAATATTAAAACCTGCATTATATAATGCTTTTATACTAGACTCTCTTCCAGGTCCAGGTCCATTAACCATAACTTCTAAATTTTTTAATCCATATAATTTAACTAATTCTGAACATTTTTCAGCCGCTATTTGAGCTGCAAAAGGGGTAGATTTTCTAGAACCTCTAAAACCAGAACCTCCAGAAGTTTTTCAACTTAAAACATTACCTAATTTATCAGTAATACTAATTATAGTATTATTAAATGAAGCATAAATATAAGCTATACCATTTAATATTTGCTTTTTTTTTTTTTTAATATTTTTATTTTTATACATATAATATTTAAATAAATAAAATTATTTTTTAATTTTACGTAATTTTTTACAAGTTTTAGCATTAGTTCTTGTACGTTGACCATGTACTGGTAATTTTTTTTTATGTCTCAATCCACGATAACAATTTATATCAATTAATCTTTTAATATTTAACATAACCTCTCTTCTAAGATCTCCTTCTAAAGTAAAATTAGAAATAATTTTTCTTATTTCCATTATTTTAGAATTATCTAAATTTTTAATTTTTATATAATAATTAATATTTAATTTATCACAAATAAATTTAGAACGCGACTTTCCTATTCCATATATAGAAGTTAAAGCAAATAAAATAGATTTATTATCTATAATATTAACTCCACAAATTCTAACTATCATTATATTTCCTTATTTTTTAACCTTGACGTTGTTTATGTTTAGGATTATTTTTACAAATAACATATAATATACCATTACGTTTTACAATTTTACAAAAAGAACAAAATTTTTTAACTGAAGCTCTTACTTTCATATATATAAATTTATCTATAATTTTTAATAATAGAAATATAACTATTTGATATAATTAATGATTTTATTTGAAATATAAATTCCATAATAACTATAATTATAATTAATAAAGATGTAAAATTAAAATTAAAATCAATATTTAATATATCATATATAAAATCAGAAATTAAACATATTATTAATATATATAGAGACCCAAATAAAGTTAATTTTAAAATAATATTTTTCAAAAAAATACATGTATTATTACCAGGCCTAATTCCAGGAATATAAGCCCCACTTTTTTTTAAATTATTAGAAATATCATTAGAATTATATACCAATAACGTATAAAAAAAATAAAAAAATATTATAAAAAATATATAAATTAATAAATATAAAAAATTTTTTGGATAAAATAAATTATAAAAATAAAATATATAATTAAATTTTATAAAATTATTTAAAAAAAATAAAATAATAGAAAATAATAACATAATACTAGAGGTAAAAATAGATGGCATTATACCAGCCATATTAATTTTTAAAGGTAAAAAAGTATTATAAGAAGAAAAAAAACATTTAATACTTTTATAACCTTTAGAGGGATATAAAATTAATATTTTTCTTTCAGCCATTTCAATAAAAACTATTAAATATGTTATTAATAAAACTAAAATAAATACCAAAAAAAACTTTAAATAAGATAAATTATTAATATTTAAAAAAAAATTAAATAAAGAATTAGGTAAATTAGATATTATTCCTATAAATATTATAACAGATATACCATTACCTAAAGAGTTATTAGAAATTTGTTCACTTAATCATACTAAAAAAATAGTTCCAGTAATTAAACTAATAATAGAACTAATATATACAACAAAATTATTATATAAAAAAAAATTACTATAATTACTAAATTTATTTATAAAAAAAAATATTATAATAGATTGTATAATAGATAATAATAAAGTTAAATATTTAGTATACTTATTAATTAAATATTTTCCATTAATATTATTTTTTAAATTTATAAAATAAGGAAAAATAATTGTCAATAATTGTATTATTATAGAAGAAGAAATATAAGGTATAATACCTAAAGTAAATATAGAAAAATTTAATATATTTCCACCAGAAAACATATTATAAATATTAATAATATTATTATTATTAAATTTTTTAAATATATTATTTAATATATATATATTAATACCTGGTATAGAAATAAAATTTCCTATACGAAATATAAATATATAAAAAAATAAAAATAATATTTTATTTTTTAATTCTTTAAAACTATCTAATAAAGAATCAAATGAAATATTTTTAATATTCACACTTTATCCTTAAATAATTAACCATTTAATAATTTATATACATTAGATGATAATTTAATATTATTATCTAATATTTTGATTTTTTTTTTAAAAACAATATTTCCTAATATTATTTTAACAATTTTTATATTATGTTTAATAATTCTTTTTTTTTTTAACAATTTTAAATTTAAAATCTCATTATCATTAAATATATTTAATTTATCTAAAGATAATTCTTGATAAAGATTATTTTTTTTACTTTTAAAACCAAATTTAGGTATTCTACGATAAAATGGTGTTTGTCCTCCTTCAAAATATTTTTTTATATTATAACCTGATCTAGATTTTTGACCTTTATGACCTTTTCCACAAGTTTTTCCTAAACCAGAACCTATACCTCTACCTAAACGTTTAGATTTTTTATTTTTATTTTTTATATATATAGTATTTAAAAACATAATTTATTATTCCATAAAATAATTAAAATATTTCTTTTAAAAATTTACCTCTTTTATTAGCAATAAATAATGGAGATTGAATATTATTTAAAGCTCTAAAAGTTGCTTTTATTACATTTATAGGATTAGTAGAACCATAACATTTACATAAAATATTTTTTACTCCTGCTACTTCAAATAAAAATTTCATAGTTTTACCAGCTATTATTCCAGTACCTTCAATAGCAGGTTTAATAAAAATTATTGTACTTTTATAAGAATAATTTATAGAATATCTTAAAGTTTTTTTTTTATTTAAATATATAGAAATAATATTTTTACGAGAATTATCTAAAGATTTTTGTATAGCTAAAGGAACTTCTTTAGCTTTAGAATACCCATAACCAACTTTACCATTTTTATTACCTATAACAGTTAAAGCAGAAAAAGAAAATATTCTACCTCCTTTAACAGTTTTAGAAATTCTATTAACAAATACTAATTTTTCATAATACTCATTATTAACATTTATTTTTTTCATATATTTATTCATATAAAATAATTAAAATAATAAACCATATTTTCTAGCACTTTTAGCTAAACATTTTATTCGACCATGATATTTATATCCAGAACGATCAAATACAATTTTATTAATACCTCTTTTAATAGCTCTTTTAGCTATAATTTTACCTATAATATAAGAAGATTTTTTATTTCCAGTATACTTATTTTTAAAATATTTTTTTTCTAAAGTAGAAGCAGATAATAATACTCTAGATATATAATTATCATATTTTATAATTTGAGCATATATATGACGAGAAGTTTTATTAATTACTAAACAAATCTTATTTTGTTTTTTATACAATGAACGTATCTTTTTACATCTAATTAAACGTTTTTTATATTTATTTAACATATATTTTATTTATTTATTTTTTTTTTATTTTCTTTAATTTTTACAAATTCATTACTATATCTTATTCCTTTTCCTTGTTTATAACATTCAGGGGGTCTAAAAGATCTTATTTCAGCTGCTACTTGACCAACTTTTTGTTTATTAAAACCCTTAATTACAATTTCATTATTATTTAAACATATTATATTTATATATTTAGGTATTTTATATTTAATAGTATATGAAAAACCTAAATTTAAATGTAATTTTTTTTTTTCAATATAAGCTTTATAACCAATACCAATTAACAATAATTTTTTTACAAAATTATTTTCTAAACCAATTAAAATATTATTAATTATAGAACGAATAGTACCAGCATACATTAAATATTTTTTAGAATAAAATTTATAAATAGTAAAAAATATTTTATCTTTTTTTATTATTGGTAATACAGAATAATGAACTATATTTTTAATAATTAAATTATCTTTTAATATAATAATTTCATTATTAATAATATTTATTTTAACATTTTTAGGTATTACAATAGGTTTTTTTGCAATTCTTGACATATATTACCTTAATTTTTTTCTTAAAATATATAACAAATTATTTCTCCACCTACATTTAAAGTACGAGCTTTTTTATCTGATAAAATACCTTTAGATGTAGATACAATAACTATACCTAAACCAGATTTTACTAAAGGTAAATTTTTACAAGATTTATATATACGTAAACCAGGTCTACTTATTCTTTTAATTAATGTAATAACAGGTTTGTTAAAATAATATTTTAAATATATAATTATATTTTTTTTTTTAGAATTTAAAAATATATTAAATTTTTTTATATAACCTTCAGAATAAATAACATTTAAAATAGAATGCTTAAATTTAGTATAATAAACAATAATTTTCTTTTTTTTAGCTACTTGCGCATTTCTTATACATGTAAACATATCTGATATAGAATCTTGCATACTCATAAATCACCATAATTTTAAAATTACCAACTAGATTTCTTTAAACCAGGAATATCACCTCTAACTGCAAATTCACGAAATTTAATTCTACTTAAACCAAATTTACGTAAAAAACCATGAGCTCTTCCAGTTAATATACATCTATTACGATGTCTACAAATACTAGAATTTTTAGGTAAAGATTGTAATTTTACTAAAGCATTTCATCTTTGTTTACCAGAAGAATTTTTATTAGAAATAATCTTTTTTAATTTAATTTTTTTATCATAATATTTTTTAATTAATTTAATTCTTTTATATTCACGTACTATAATAGATTTTTTAGTCATAATAAAATAATAAATTATATTAATTTTTAAAAGGAAAAGAAAAAGAATTTAATAAAAATATAGACTCCTTAATATCTTTATTTTTTATAACAATAGAAATATTCATTCCATGAATATATTTAGTTTTTTCATAATTAATTTCTGGAAATATTATATGTTCTTTAATTCCAATATTTAAATTTCCATATTTATCAAAAGATTTTTTAGAAATACCTCTAAAATCTCTAATTCTAGGAATAACAATAAATATTAATTTATCTAAAAAATATCACATTAATTTTTTTCTTAAAGTAACCTTACATCCAATAGGAAAACCTTTACGAATTTTAAAACTAGAAATAGACTTTTTAGATTTTATAATTATTGGTAATTGACTAGAAATTAATTTTAAATTTAATAATACATCATTTATCCTATTCTTAGATAAATTCATAGAATTTAAACTTACATTTAAAATTATTTTAATAATTTTAGGAACTTCCATAATAGACTTACAATTAAATTTTTTAATAAAATTATATATAATAGTATTTTTATATAAATTATATAAATTACTCATATTTATTTTTTATCAATTAATAAATTATTATATTTTAAATAACGAACTTTTTTTTTATTTTTTAAATATTTAAAACCTACTTTAGAAAAAATAATTTTATTATTTTTATCTAGAAAAAAATGACTTATATTAGAAATATTTATTCAAGATTCTTTTTTAATAATTTTACCTATAATATTATTTACAGGATCAGACTTAATATTTTTAAAAACTAAATTAATATTATTAACTATAACCTTATTAAATTTAATTTTTTTTATTATACCTTTTTTACCTTTATCTTTACCTGAAATTATAATAATTTCATCATTTACACGAAATTTATAAGACATATTATATCCTATATAAATTAAATTACTTCAGGAGCAAGAGAAATAATTTTAATAAATTTTTCACATTTTAATTCTCTTGTAATAGGACCAAAAATTCTTGTTCCTAATGGTTGATTATTATCATTTAATACAATACAAGAATTATTATCAAATCTTATAAAAGAACCATCTTTTCTTTGTATTCCATATTTTGTTCTTATAATTAAACCTTTTAATACATCACCTTTTTTAAATTTACTTTTAGAAATAACTTCTTTAACAACTATTTTAATTATATTACCTATATTTGCATATTTAAATTTAGTTCCTCCTAATACTTTTATACACATTACTAATTTAATTCCAGTATTATCTGAAACTAATAATAAAGATCTTTCTTGAATCATATAAATTTACCTTTTTATTTTACTTTTTTATATAATATTCATGATTTATTTTTAGATAAAGGACGAAATTCTTTTATAAAAACAATATCACCTATTTTACATTTATTATATTCATCATGAACATATATTTTAGACTTTTTTTTAATATATTTACCATAAACTTTATGTTTTACCAATTTAGTAATTAAAACTATTATAGTTTTATTCATTTTATTACTTATTACAATACCTTTCTTTATATTATCTTTTTTTTTCATTAATATATTTCTCTCTTATAAGAGTTTTAATTATTGATATATTTTTTTTACATTTACGAATTAAATGATTTTTTTTAATTTTATTTAAAAATAATTGCATACGTAAAGTAAATTTTTTTTTTAATAAAATATATAAAATATTCTTTAATTCTTTTATATTTTTATTTCTTAAAAATTTATTGTTTGACATAATAAATTATTTTTTATTACAAAAGTTGTTTTAACTGATAATTTAGCGCTAGCTAATTTAAATGCTTTTTTTGCTACATATTCATTAATTCCATCTAATTCATATAATATTTTACCAGGTTTAATAACAGCAACTCAATATTCTACATTACCTTTCCCTTTACCCATTCTTATTTCTAAAGGTTTTTTAGTAATTGGTTTATCAGGAAAAATTCTTATTCATAAAAAACCTAATTTTTTAATAGAACGAGTAATAACTCTACGCGCTGCTTCTATTTGTTTAGAAGATATATGACCTCTAGTAATAGCTTTTAGTGCATATTTACCAAAAATTATTTCAGTATCGTTAGATCATCCTTTATTACGACCTTTTTGCATTTTTTTATATTTAGTTTTTTTAGGATATAACATTTAATTATTTTCCAATATTATATTTTTTTTTTTAAATATTTTTTAAAATTTACTATATTAGTATAATGTAATTTTATAGGATATAATTTATCTAATATTTCCCCTTTAAATATTCATACTTTAATACCTATTACACCATAATTTGTAAAAGCTTGTTTAAAACTATAATCTATATCTGCTCTTAATGTATGTAAAGGTATACAACCTTCTTTATATCATTCAGTTCTAGCAATTTCTGAACCTCCTAATCTACCACTAATTTTTACTTTTATACCTTTACAACCTAAACGTGAAGCATTATAAATAACTCTTTTCATAACTCTTCTAAACATCATACGTTTTTCTAATTGAAAAGCAATATTATCAGCAACTAATTTAGAATCTAACTCAGGTCTACGAATTTCTAAAATATTTATTTGAGAAGGAACACCAGTAATTATAGATATTTCTTTTTTAAGTTTTTCTATATCTTCACCTTTTTTACCTATTACAATTCCAGGTCTAGCAGTATATATTATAATTTTTATACTTTTTTTAGCTGGTCTTTCAATTAATATTTTAGATATTAAAGCTTTAGATAATTTTTTATTTAAATAATTACGAACTTTATAATCACTATATAAATTATTAGCAAAATCTTTTTTATTAACAAACCATGTAGAATTTCACATTTTTGTTATACCTAAACGTATAACATTAGGATTTACTTTTTGACCCATATATTTTACCATTTAAAATATTAATTATTAATTTTAGATAGATATATAGTTATATGACTAGTTTTTTTTAATATATAATTTACTCTTCCTTTAGCTCTAGCAACAATTCTTTTAGAAAAAGATGCATGATCTATATATATTTTAGAAATTACTAAAAAATTTTTATTAATACCATAATTATGGTAAGCATTAGCTATACCAGATAATAAAACTTTTTTTATTAAAATAGAAGCTTTTTTATTAGTAAAATTTAAAATATTTAAAGCATAAATAACATTTTTTCCACGAATTAAATTAGAAACCAATCTTAATTTTCTACAAGAAGATTTTATATAACACCCTCTAGATAAAATATTCATTTAAAATACCTAAAAATTTAATTTTATTTTTTATTTTTATCAATACTAATATCTTTAGCTTTAGAATTACATAAATGACCTTTATATGTTCTTGTAGGAGAAAATTCACCTAATTTATGACCTATCATTTCTTCAGTAATATAAACAGGAATATGTTTTCTACCATTATGAACACCAATAGTTAATCCAACCATATTAGGTAAAATTGTTGAACGTCTAGATCAAGTACGTATAATACCTTTATTATTATTAGAAATAAATTTTTCTACTTTTTTAAGTAAAGAAATATCAATAAATGGACCTTTTTTAAAAGAACGAGACATAATACTCCAAAAAAATTATTTTTCATTACGAAATTTAACAATAAATTTATTTGTACGTTTATTTTTACGAGTTTTTTTACCTTTAGTTGATATTCCTCAAGGAGTAACTGGATGTTTACCAAAATTTCTTCCTTCTCCACCACCATGAGGATGATCAATAGGATTCATAGCAGTTCCTCTAACAGTAGGTCTAATACCTAATAAACGAGAAGAACCTGCTTTACCTAAAATACGTAACATATGTTTAGAATTACCAACTTTACCTATAGTAGCTCTACAAAGAAAATTTACTTTTCTTATTTCACCAGAACGCAATCTTAAAATAGCATATTCATTTTCAAAAACAATCAATTGAGAATAAGAACCTGCAGATTTAGATAATTGACCTCCTTTACCAGGAACTAATTCTATATTATGCAAAAAAGTACCAATAGGAATATTTTTTATAGGCAAACAATTACCTATTTTAATAGAAATATTTTCACCAGATTCAATATGATCACCTATTTTAATACCTTTAGGAGATAAAATATATCTTCTTTCACCATCTTTATATAATATTAAAGATATTAAAGAAGATCTATTAGGATCATATTCAATACGTTCAACTTTTCCTAAAATATTATATTTATTTCTTTTAAAATCTATAATACGGTATTTTTTTTTATACCCTCCTCCAATATGTCTGACAGTAATACGACCCAAATTATTACGTCCACCAGTTTTATTTTTTTTTAATATTAAATTATAATAAGGTTTACCCTTATAAATATTAAAATTTAATAATCTATTTTTATGTCTAAAACCTGGAGAAGTAGGTTTATATTTTTTAATATTCATAAATATTTTAATTAATTTAATTTATTAATAATATCAATACTTTGTTTATTCTTTAAAATAATATAAACTTTTTTTCAAATTTTAATAATATTTTTTCTTTTATTCTTAGATTTTAATTTTTTTTTTACTAATAAAGTCCTTATCTTTTTTATTTTAAAACCAAAAATTTTTTTAATAGAATAATATATATCTAATTTATTAACATTACGTTCAACTTTAAATACTAAAGTATTATTTTCTTTACATAAATAAGATGATTTTTTAGAAAAAAAAGGTTTTTTAATAATATTTAAATAATAATTTTTATCCATTAACTAATTTATCCTCAATTATTTTTATTGATTTTAAAGTAAAAATTATATTTTTATACTTTATAAGATTTATAATATTTATATTATTAACCGTACAAACACAAACATTAGACAAATTTCTACAAGATAAAAATAAATTTTTTTTATAACTATGAATTATAATTAATAATTTATCCAAATTAATAAAATTAAATTTTTTTATAAATTCTTTAGTTTTACATAATTTAATATTAATATTATTAATTATATGTAATCTAGATTGTCTAAAAAGTTCAGATAAAATACTTTTAAATGCACTAATATACATTTTTCTATTAACCTTTAAAATATATTTTTTAGGTTTATTAGCGAAAGTAACACCCCCAGAACGTCATAAAGGACTCTTTATAGAACCACATCTAGCTCTACCAGTACCTTTTTGTCTTCAAGGTTTTTTTTTAGAACCCTTAACTTCAGATCTAGATTTTTGAGAAACATTACCTTTACGTAAATTAAATCTATAACATCTAATAACTTGATGTATTAAAGATATATTTAAAGGAACATTTAAAATTTTATCAGATACTTTTATATTTAAATAAGTATCTTTTAATATTATATCCATAAAATTTATATAAATTATATATTATAATGAAGATTTAATAACTAAATTACTATTATTTCATCCTGGAACAGATCCTTTTATTAATAAAATATTTTTATCATTATATATTTTAACTATTTTAAGTTTTTTTATAGTAATTTTACTATTACCTAAATGACCTGACATTTTCTTACCTTTAAATACTTTTCCGGGGCTTTGATTTTGACCTATAGATCCAGGAACTCTATGAGATAACGAATTTCCATGAGAACTATCTTGAGAACTAAAATTTCATCTTTTTATAGTACCAGAAAATCCTTTACCTTTTGAATAATTTGTAATATCTACTTTTTTAATATTAACTAGTAAATTAATATCAAGAATTTTACCTATACAAGTATGTATTTCTTTTATATAAGGAATTTCTCATAAACCATCTCCTGGTTGTAAATTTATTTTTTCATAAAATCCCAATTGACATTTATTTAATTTTTTTTTTTTACTATTAAATACAGTTATCTGAGTAGTACATTTATTTTTATACTTATTTATACCAGTAATAATATTATTATTTATTTTTATTACTGTTATAGGTATAGACATATAATTATCAATAAAAATTCTTGTCATACCTACTTTTTTTCCAATTAAAGATATCATTATTTTTTTTTAAAATAAAAAAATTAATTATTAATTTAAACTTATTTGAACATCAACTCCAGAAGCTAAATTTAATTTCATTAATGCATCAACAGTTCTATCAGTAGATTCAATTATATCAATTAAACGTTTATGAGTTCTAATTTCATATTGATCTCTAGCATCTTTATCAACATGAGGAGAAACTAATACAGTAAAACGCTCAATAGAAGTAGGCAAAGGTATAGGACCACAAATTTGTGCTCCAGTTTTTTTAGCTGTTTCTATTATTTCTAAAGTAGAAATATCAATTAATCTATGATCAAAAGATTTTAATTTAATACGTATTCTTTGATTTTTCATATAATTAAATTTTAAAAAAAAAATTATAAAATTATCTTACTAACTATACCTGCACCAACTGTACGTCCACCTTCTCTAATAGCAAAACGTAAACCTTCATTCATAGCTATAGGATTAAATAATTTAATAAAAAGCTTAACATTATCTCCAGGCATTACCATTTCCATATTTTTAGGTAATTTTATAGTACCAGTAACATCAGTAGTACGAAAATAAAATTGTGGACGATACCCATTTAAAAAAGCAGTATGTCTACCTCCTTCTTCTTTAGATAAAACATAAACTTCCGCTTCAAAAGAAGTATGAGGGTTTATACTACCAATTTTAGCTAAAACCTGTCCTCTTTCTATTTCTTCTCTTTTAACCCCTCTTAATAAAATACCAACATTTTCTCCAGCTCTACCTTCATCTAATAATTTACGAAACATTTCTATACCTGTACATATAGATCTTTTTGTATCTCTTATACCTACAATTTCTACTTCTTCTCCAACTTTTATAATTCCTTTTTCTATTCTACCCGTAACTACAGTACCTCTACCTGAAATAGAAAAAATATCTTCAATAGGCATTAAAAATGATTTATTAACATCTCTTACAGGGGTTGGAATATAATTATCAAGAGCGCTAGCTAAATCAAATATTTTTTCTTCCCACTCTTTTACCCCATCTAATGCCTTTAAAGCTGAACCTCTAATAATAGGAGTATTATCACCAGAAAAATTATATTGATTTAATATATCCCTTATTTCCATTTCAACTAACTCTAATAATTCTTCATCATCAACCATATCACACTTATTTAAAAAAACAATTATATGAGGAACACCTACTTGACGAGCTAATAGAATATGTTCTCTAGTTTGAGGCATAGGACCATCAGTAGCAGCAACAACTAAAATAGCTCCATCCATCTGAGCAGCTCCAGTAATCATATTTTTAATATAATCAGCATGACCAGGACAATCAACATGAGCATAATGTCTAATTGAAGTATCATATTCAACATGAGAAGTATTTATTGTTATACCTCTAGCTTTCTCCTCAGGAGCATTATCTATTTGATCAAAAGCACAAGGTTTACCTCCATATTTTTTTGATAAAATAGTTGTTATAGCAGAAGTTAAAGTAGTTTTACCATGATCTACATGACCTATAGTACCAACATTTACATGTATTTTATTACGATCAAATTTTTCTTTTGACATATTATACCTTTTATTTTTATATTAATAAATTTATTATTCATTACGTAATTTTACTATTTTTTTACATATATGACTAGGAGATATAGAATATTTATAAAATTCCATAGAATATAATGCTCTACCTTGAGTGCAAGATCTTAAATCAGTAGCATAACCAAACATTTCAGATAAAGGAATATATGATCTTATTAACTTACCTAAATTAATATCATATATTTGTTCAATAATACCTCTACGACGATTTAAATCACTTATTATATCACCTATATATTTTTCAGGAGTTTCAATTTCAACTTTCATAATAGGCTCTAATAATACAGGATTAGCTTTTAAAAAAGCTTTTTTAAAAGCTATAGATGCGGCCATTTTAAATGCTATTTCAGAAGAATCTACATCATGATAAGATCCAAAAAATAATCTTACTTTAATATTAGTTACAGGATAACCTGCTAACGGTCCAGATTTTAACTGTTCACGTATTCCTTTATCAATAGCAGATATATATTCATTAGGAATAACCCCACCTTTAATATCATTTACAAATAAATAACCATTATCAGATAATTTATATTCTAATTTTGATAAAGAAAATAAATCTATAACTACATGACCATATTGCCCTCTTCCACCTGTTTGTTTTATATATTTACCTTCTACAGAACTAATATTATTTAATATAGTTTCTCTATAAGAAACTTCAGGTTTACCTTTATTACAATCAACATTAAATTCTCTTTTCATTCTATCAACAATAATATCTAAATGTAATTCTCCCATTCCAGAAATTATAGTTTGATTTAATTCATTATTAAATGAACTCTTAAAAGAAGGATCTTCCTTAGATAATTTAGATAAAGCAATACCTAATTTTTCTTGATCATCTTTAGTTTTAGGTTCTAAAGAAATAGATATAACAGGATTAGGAAAATCTATTTTTTCTAATATAATAGGATTATTTAAATCACATAAAGTATCTCCAGTATTAACATCTTTCAACCCTATAGCAGCAGCTATATCACCTGCAAAAACTTCATTAATTTCTTCTTTTTTATTAGCATGCATCTGAACAATACGTCCTATTCTTTCACGTTTATTTTTATTAGAATTTAAAATTATATCACCAGATTTTAGAGAACCGGAATAAATTCTTAAAAAAGTTAAATTACCTACAAAAATGTCATTAACAATTTTAAAAGCTAAAGCTGAAAAATATTCATTATCATCTATTTTACGACTAATATTAATATTACTTTTAACACATAAACCATTAATATTATTTAAATCTTTCGGACAAGGTAAATAATCTACTATAGCATCTAACAAACACTGAATACCTTTATTTTTAAAAGCAGAACCACAAGTTACCAATAAAATATTATTATTTAAAACCTCATTTCTTAAAATAGATTTTATTTCAAATTCCTCTAATTCAATATTATTAAAATATTTATTCATTAATAACTCAGATTTATCTGCAACAAATTCTATAATTTTTTGACGTCATAAATAAGATAAATTATATAAATCACTATTTTTTAATATATTTTGAACATTAAAATCTAAACCTAAATTATTATCATTTTTTCAAGATATAAATTTAAAACTAATTAAATCTATAACACCTATAAAATTATTTTCATTACCTACAGGAATTTGTATAGGTAATATAATAGTATTAAATTTTTTTTTTAATTGCTTAATAACATTATAAAAATTAGCTCCAACCCTATCCATTTTATTAATAAAAGCTATTCTAGGTACTTTATATTTATTAACTTGTCTTCAAACAGTTTCAGATTGAGGTTGAACTCCTCCAACAGAACAATAAACCATAATAGCGCCATCTAAAACTCTCATAGATCTTTCTACTTCTATAGTAAAATCAACATGACCAGGAGTATCAATTATATTTATTCTATATGGCAATTTAAATTGTTTAAACATACCTGATCAAAAAGCAGTAGTAGATGCAGAAGTAATAGTAATACCTCTTTCTTGTTCTTGCTCCATTCAATCCATAGTAGCAGTACCATAATGAACTTCACCTAACTTATAATTAACTCCAGTATAAAATAAAATCCTTTCAGTAAGTGTTGTTTTTCCTGCATCAATATGAGCACTAATTCCAATATTTCTATAATTAAATATAGAAGTTTTACGAGACATTTTAATTAAATTCCTTAAAAATTATTATTATCATCTATAATGAGCAAAAGCTTTATTAGATTCAGCCATACGATGAACTTCATCACGTTTTCTTATAGAATTACCCTTTTTATTTATAGCATCAAATAATTCATCTGCTAATTTTAAAAACATACTTTTTTTATTTGATCTTTTTCTAGCATATAATATTATTCAACGAATTGCTAAAGTATAACCTCTAGATGGTCTAACTTCTATAGGAATTTGATATGTTGTACCTCCAACTCTACGAGATTTTACTTCTACAATAGGTTTAACATTTTCTATAGCTAATTCCAACAAATTTAACTCATTTTTTTGAAGTTTATCAGATAATATTTTTAAAGAAGTATATAAAATTTTTTCAGCAACAGATTTTTTACCATTTAACATTAAAATATTAATAAATTTACTTACTAATTTAGAATTATATATATAATCTGAAATAATTTTACGATTTTTACTTAAATTTTTACGTGACATATAATTTCCTATATTATATTACTATATTTTTTTTACCCCATATTTTGATCTTGATTTTTTTCTATCTTTAACTCCACTACAATCCAAAGAACCACGAATTACATGATAACGAACACCAGGTAAATCTTTTACTCTACCTCCTCTAATTAAAACAACAGAATGTTCCTGTAAATTATGACCTTCTCCAGGAATATAAGCTGTAACTTCAAAACCATTAGTTAAACGAACTCTACAAACTTTTCTTAAAGCAGAATTTGGTTTTTTAGGCGTAGTAGTATATACTTTTATACAAACTCCACGTTTTTGAGGACAACTATTCAAAGCGGGAACATTATTTCTATTTTTCTTTTTTATACGAGATTTATTAACTAATTGATTAATTGTAGACATTAATTTTCCTTTTTATTTAAAAAACATAAAATAAATTATATATTAACAATAATATATATATATAATTATAATTATATGTATATAATATCAATAAATTATATATTTTAATATATATTTATTTTTAAAAATATATATAATATAATACATACATATTATATATAATAAAGCGTGTTGGCAGATAGGTAATGCACTGGATTGCAAATCCATATATCTCGGTTCAATTCCGAGACACGCTTTTATTAAATAAAATCTATATGCCCTAGTGGTGGAAAGGTAGACACAAGGGACTTAAAATCCCTCGATTTTAAAAAATCATGCGGGTTCGAATCCCGCCTTGGGTATCTAAAATAAAAATATTAAAAATTTATGTCAATATTAAAAATATTAATTCATCCAAATAAAATATTAAGAAAAAAAAGTAAAAAAATAAAAAAATACAATAATAAATTAAAAAAAAATATAAAAAATATGTTTAATACAATGTATACATATAATGGAATTGGTTTATCAGGTATACAAGTAAATATAAGAAAATCAATAATAATTATTGATATACTAAGAAAAAAAAATAGTAAATTAGTATTTATTAATCCAAAAATAATAAAAAAAAAAAAAAAAATAAATTCAAAAGAAGGATGTTTATCAATACCAAATAAATATTTAAATATTATAAGATATAAATATTTAATATTAAAAGCATATACAATAAAAGGGGAAAAAAAAATCTATCATACTAAAAATTTATTATCAATATGTATTCAACATGAAATAGATCATATAAATGGAAAATTAATAATAGATTATCAAAAATAAATGAAAAAAAAAATAAATATAATAATTTTAGGAATAAATGATTTTAGTATACCTTTTATAAAAAAAATTTTAAAAAAAAAAAAAATATTTAATATAAAATATATAATATCAAAAAATAACATAAAAAATAAATATTTTATAAAAAAAATTTTAAAAAAAAAAATAAACATAATATATACGAAAAATAAAAAAGAATTAAAAAATATAAAATATAAAATTAATAATATAGATTTAGGAATAATAATATCATATAGTATAATAATTCCATATTCAATAATAAAAATAATAAAATTTGGATTTATAAATATACATGCATCATTATTACCTAAATGAAAAGGGCCAGCTCCAATATACTGAAGTTTACTATCAAATGATAAAAAAACTGGAATAACAATTATAAAAATTAATAAAAATATAGATAAAGGAAATATAATATATCAAAAAAAAATATTAATTGAAAAAAAAGATAATTATATAACATTAACAAAAAAAATACAAAAAATAGGATGTAATATTATTAATAAAATTATTAAAAAAATATATAAAAATAAAATATTATATATAAAACAAAATAAAAAAAATGAATCATATGCAAAAAAAATATCAAAAAAAATGGGTTTAATAATATGAAAAAAAAACAAAGCAAAAGAAATAGAAAGAAAAATTAAAGCATTTTATAAATGACCAAAAACTTTTTTTTATTATTTAAAAAATATATTTTTTATATGATCTATTAATATAATTAAAAATTATAAAAAAAATATACCAGGAAAAATATTAAAATATAATAAAAATGGATTAATTATATGTACAAAAGATTATCCAATATTAATAACTATAATTCAAATAAATAATAGAAAAAAAATTAAAATATCTGAATTGTTTTTTTATAAACCTAAATTATTTATTACAGGAAATATATTAAAATAATTTATTTTTTATATTTTTCTGACGTAAAATTTCAAAAATAATTATACCATAAGATACAGAAATATTTAATGAATTTATATTAAATATTGGTATACTTACTAATATATCACACTTTTTTTTTAATGAAGATTTAACTCCAATTTTTTCAGAACCTAATATTAATGCATAAGAATTATAATAATTAAAATTAATATTATATATATAATTTTTACTTTTTATACATGTACCTATTATTTTAATATTATATAACTTAAGAAAACTAATTATTTTAGATATAGAATTTACCTGAAAAATAAAAATTTTATATATAGAACCAGTAGAAATTTTATGAACTATATTATTTTCTATAGAAACTGAATTATTTTTACTTATTATAATACAATCTATATTTGCTGCTACAGCAGTTCTTATACAAGAACCTAAATTATATGGACTATTAATATTATCTAATATTAAAAAACTTGTTCTTTTTTTTTTAATAATATTTAAAAATTTATTTTTATTATTATGAAATATTTTATTTTTAATTAAAGCTATTACTCCTTGATGTATAAAATTAAATTTTTTAAATTTTTTTTCAAAAATATATTTATTTAAAATTTCTAAAAATATTTTATTTTTAATAATTATTTTTTTAAGATTTAATAATCTTATATTTTTTTTATTACTAATACATAAATATATTTTACTAATATAAGATTTTTTATATAAAATTAAATTCTTAACTGTATCTATACCATAAAAAAAATTATTCATATCATTAACTTATCATTTTAATAAAAGAATACTTTTTAATTAAATATAAAATATACTTTTTTTTTGATATTATATTCATACAATAATTCTTACTATCATATATTCATTCATTAACTATAAAAATATATTTATATATTTCTTCTTTAACTTTATTAATTAAATTTATAGGAAATATAATTTTATAATTTTTCATAGAATAAAAAAAATAAAAATTAATAACATCATATATATAATTTATACCCCTTTTTTTTTTAGCAGAAATTCAAATTCTATAAGGAATTTTATTTATATTAAAATCAACTTTTTCATAACAATCTTTTATTTTATCTATTTTATTCATAATTAATACTATTGGTACATTTAAAATATTTATTTTAGATAAAATATTATTTACTATATTAATATTATTATTATAATTTATATCAGAAACATCAACTACATGAAATATAAGTTTTGATTTATTAATTTCTTGTAAAGTACTTTTAAAAATATCTAATATATTTTTAGGTAAATCTCTTATAAAACCTATAGTATCAGATATTAAAATATTATGTTTAAAATTAAAAAATAATATTTTTTTTATATATATATCTAAAGTTGAAAAAAAATTATCTTTACAATAATATTTTCTATTAGTAAGTAAGTTAAATAAAGTTGATTTACCTGAATTAGTATAACCTATTAAAGATATTTTAGGTATATTAAAATTATTTCTTAATTTTTCACTATTATTTCTTTGAATAATATTTTTTTTTAATTTATTATTTATAATTTTTATTTTTTTTTTAATAATTCTTCTATCTATTTCAATTTGTTTTTCACCAGGTCCAGATATAAATTTTATACTACCTCTTTGTCTTTCTAAATGAGTTCATCTATTTATTAATCTTGTACTTAAATACCTTAAATAAGCCAATTTTACTTGTAATTTCCCATAATTAGTATTAGCTCTATTTTTAAAAATATTTAATATAATACTTGTTCTATTAAAAATTTTACAATTTAAAAATTTTTCTATATTATATTCTTGTGAATATTTTAAATTAATATTAATTAATAAAATATTATATTTTTTAATTTTAAATATTTTTTTTAATTCTAATATTTTACCTTTACCAAAAAAAAATTTATTATTAGGTAAATTAATTTTTACATTAATATACTTAAAATATTTAATACCAAAAGAAAAAATTAATTTTTTAAACTCTTCTTTATCAATTAAATTAATATATCTTTTATATATATATATAGCTAAATTTTTATTCATAAAATAAAATATTTTAAAAATTTAATATTTTATATAAATTTATTTATATAATTACATATTTTTTTTATACAATTATTATAATTATCTAATATTATTATATAAGAATTTAACCATTTTTTTAATCAAGTAATTTGTTTTTTAATTAAAAAAATATTACTAATAATAGTACTATTTATCATTTCATTATAAGAAATTTTATTCTGAAAATATAATCACATTTGTTTATAACCTATTGATTTAATAGAAGGCATTTTAATATTTAAATCTCCTCTATTATATAAATATAAAACTTCATCTTCAAAACCTAACTTCAACATTTCATAAAACCTATTTTTTATAATTTTAAATAAAATATTTTTATTATTTGGTAATATTATAATTTTATGAAATATATAATTTATACTATTTCTTTTTTTTTTTTTTAAATAACTAATATTTTTCCTACTAATAAAAAATACTTCTAAATTTCTAATTATTCTATATTTATCATTATAATGTATTTTTTTAGAAGATAATGGATCTATTTTTTTTAATATATTATACATATATTTATTACCATAATTTTTAAATAATAAATTAATATAATTTCTTATATTTAAATTACCTTTAGGTAAATTATATAATCCATTAAATAAAACATTATAATACATCATAGAACCACCAACTAATAATGGAATATTATTATTTTTATAAATAATATTAATTTCTTTTTTAACATCATAAAAAAAATTATTTACTGAATAATATTCTTTAGGATCTATAATATCAATTAATTTATGAGAATATTTTTTTAATTCTTCTTTTGAAGGTTTAGCTGTACCTATATTTAAATATTTATATATTAATGAAGAATCTACACTAATTATTTCAAATGGTAATAAATTACATAATTCTAAAGAAATATAACTTTTTCCTATTCCACTAGGACCTAAAATACAAAAAACATTTTTTTTATTAATATTATTAAACATATTAAGTATAATTAATAATTAAAATAAAGATTTTAATATATTAAATCCTCTATTAGTATTTGAAGATATATATAATAATCTTTTATTATCATTTAAAAAAAAAAAATTAAAATGTAAATCAGCTTTAGGTAATAAATTTAAAACTTTATCTGGTCACTCAACTAAACAAATATTTTTTTTATCAAAATAATTATAAATTTCAATATCTATTAAATCTCTAAAATTATTTATTCTATAAAGATCAAAATGATAAATAAAATTATTTTTAATTTTATATTTATTAATTAATGAAAAACTAGGACTACTAACAATACCCCTATATCCTAAATTTTTAATAAAACTTTTACAAAAAAAAGTTTTACCTGTACCTAATGATCCAAATAAATATAAATATATATATTTATTTATTAATAAAGATATTCTCTTAGATATAAAAATAGTATGATTAATATCATCTAATATTATTTTTTTTTTCATAAATATAAGCGGAAAACGAGATTCGAACTCGCGACCTTAACCTTGGCAAGGTTATACTCTACCAACTGAGCTATTTCCGCAAAATATAAAAACGGTACGAACGGGATTTGAACCCGTGACCTCCAGCGTGACAGGCTGATATTCTAACCAACTGAACTACCGTACCAAATGTTTCTGGCAGCGTCTTACTCTCACATAAGAAAAACCTTACACTACCATCAGCGCTATGACATTTCACTTCTGAGTTCGGAATGGATTCAGGTGGTTCTATCATGCTATTACCGCCAGAAACTAAAAACATTTTTAGATTGCGAAGTTAAGTCTCACGGGTTATTAGTATTAGTTAGCTAAACATATTACTATGCTTACACATCTAACCTATCAACGTTATAGTCTATAACGACCCTTTAGGAAAATATAATTTTCTGGGAAACCTAATCTTAGGGAAAGTTTCGTACTTATATGCTTTCAGCACTTATCTTTTCTATACTTAGCTACCAGGCAATGCTATTGGCATAACAACCTGAACACCATAGGTATACCCACTCCGGTCCTCTCGTACTAGGAGCAGCCCCCTTCAAGTTTCCAACGCCTACGACAGATAGGGACCGAACTGTCTCACGACGTTCTAAACCCAGCTCGCGTACCACTTTAAATGGCGAACAGCCATACCCTTGGGACCTACTTCAGCCCCAGGATGTGATGAGCCGACATCGAGGTGCCAAACACCGCCGTCGATATGAACTCTTGGGCGGTATCAGCCTGTTATCCCCGGAGTACCTTTTATCCGTTGAGCGATGGCCTTTCCATACAGAAACCACCGGATCACTAAGACCTGCTTTCGCATCTGTTCGCGCCGTCACGCTCACAGTTAAGCCAGCTTATGCCTTTACACTAAAATTACGATTTCCGACCGTAATTAGCTGACCTTTGTACTCCTCCGTTACTCTTTAGGAGGAGACCGCCCCAGTCAAACTACCCACCAGACATTGTCCTAATCCCGGATAACGGAATATAGTTAGAATATTAAATAATAAAGGGTGGTATTTCAAGGTTGACTCCATAAAAACTAGCGTTTTTACTTCAAAGTCTCCCACCTATCCTACACATTAATAATCAATATTCAATATCAAGCTATAGTAAAGGTTCACGGGGTCTTTCCGTCTTGTCGCAGGTACACTGCATCTTCACAGCAATTTCAATTTCACTGAGTCTCGGGTAGAGACAGTCTGGCCATCATTATGCCATTCGTGCAGGTCGGAACTTACCCGACAAGGAATTTCGCTACCTTAGGACCGTTATAGTTACGGCCGCCGTTCACCGGGGCTTCGATTGAAAGCTTCAAATTTTCATTTTAACCTTCTCAATTAACCTTCCGGCACCGGGCAGGCATCACACCGTATACTTCCACTTTCGTGTTTGCACAGTGCTATGTTTTTAATAAACAGTTGCAGCCAGCCGTTATCTTAGACTAATTTCAGCTTTAAAAGTAAATTTTATAACCTAATATTAGTGTACCTTCTCCCGAAGTTACGGTACTATTTTGCCTAGTTCCTTTACCCGAGTTCTCTCAAGCGCCTTAGTATTCTCTACCTAACCACCTGTGTCGGTTTATAGTACGATTTGTAATATTTATAAATTTAGAAGTTTTTCCTGGAAGTATGGTATAAATTAATTCAACTTTTTAAAAAGTCTATTCATAATGCCTTGATGTAATAATATTCGGATTTACCTAAATATTCATCTACACACTTAAACCAAGATTTCCAAACACTTGGATAACCTAACCTTCTTCGTTACTCCATAATAAAAATATTACAAGTACAGGAATATTAACCTGTTAACCATCAACTACGCTTTTCAGCCTCATTTTAGGAATCGACTTACCCTACCCCGATTAACGTTGGATAGGAAACCTTAGTTTTTCGGCGAATAGGTTTTTCACCTATTTTATCGTTACTTATGTCAGCATTCTCACTTCTGATACCTCCAATATATTTTACAATATATCTTCAATGGCCTACAGAACGCTCCTCTACCCAATAACTTTTAAAAAAAAATTATTGTCGTAGCTTCGGTATATAATTTAGCCCCGTTACATCTTCCGCGCAAAATGACTAGACCAGTGAGCTATTACGCTTTCTTTAAATGATGGCTGCTTCTAAGCCAACATCCTAGCTGTTTTAGCCTTCTTACATCGTTTACCACTTAATTATAATTTTGGGACCTTAGCTTACGATCTGGGCTGTTTCCCTTTCCACACTGGATCTTAGCACCCAATGTGTGTCTCCTATGATAATATTTTTAGTATTCGGAGTTTGCATCAGATTAGTAGATTGGAAAATCCCCTGACTGAAACAGTGCTCTACCCCTAAAAATAAATTCATAAGGCACTACCTAAATAGTTTTCGAGGAGAACCAGCTATATCCCGGTTTGATTGGCCTTTCACCCCTAACCACAAGTCATCCGCTGATTTTTCAACATCAGTCAGTTCGGTCCTCCAATTAGTATTACCTAATCTTCAACCTGCTCATGGCTAGATCACCGGGTTTCGGGTCTATATCTTGAAACTAAACGCCTATTTTAGACTCGGTTTCCCTACGGCTTCCTTATTAAATTAATAAGTTAACCTTGCTACAAAATATAACTCGCTGACCCATTATACAAAAGGTACGCAGTCACATTAAATAAAAAAATGCTCCTACTGCTTGTACGTATACGGTTTCAGGTTCTATTTCACTCCCCTAACCGGGGTTCTTTTCACCTTTCCCTCACGGTACTAGTTCACTATCGGTCAATTAGTAGTATTTAGCCTTAGAGGATGGTCCCCCTATATTCAAACAAGATTACTCGTGTCTCGTTCTACTTAAAAGAAAAGTAATAAATATATTTTAATATACAGGACTATCACCTTATATTGTTAATTTTTCCAAATTATTCTACTAATATAAATATTACATTAAATTCCGGGCTTTTCCCGTTTCGCTCGCCACTACTAAGGGAATCTCAATTGATTTCTTTTCCTCAGGATACTTAGATGTTTCAATTCTCCTGGTTAGCTTCATTAATCTATGTATTCAATTAATGATAATACAATATTAACTGTATTAGGTTACCCCATTAGGATACCATCGATTACAAACGTTTCTTATCAACTCATCGATGATTTTCGCAGATTTGCACGTCCTTCATCGCCTCTAATTGCCAAGGCATCCACCATATACGCTTAATTACTTAACTTCGCAATCTAAAAATGTCTTACATATTATAAAAGAACAACGTCCTCTAGGGGAATTGAACCCCTGTTATCGCCGTGAAAGAGCGATGTCTTAACCTCTAGACGAAAAGGACATAAAATAAAACTGTGTAGTACTATATAAAATATTTATCCTTAATAAGGAGGTGATCCAACCGCAGGTTCCCCTACGGTTACCTTGTTACGACTTCACCCCAGTCATGAATCACAAAGTAATAAAAGTTCTCTTATTTAAAAAAAATAAGTTAAACATATTTATTTCTTTTGCAATACACTTCCATGGTGTGACGGGCGGTGTGTACAAGGCCCGGGAACGTATTCACCGTGACATTCTGATACACGATTACTAGCGATTCCGACTTCATGAAATCGAGTTGCAGATTTCAATCCGAATTAAGACATACTTTATGAGATTCGCTTACTTTTACAAGATTGCTGCTCTTTGTATATGTCATTGTAGCACGTGTGTAGCCCTGGTCGTAAGGGCCATGATGACTTGACGTCATCCCCACCTTCCTCCAGTTTATCACTGGCAGTTTCCTTTGAGTTCCCAGCTTTACCTGATGGCAACAAAGGATAGGGGTTGCGCTCGTTATAGGACTTAACCATACATTTCACAACACGAGCTGACGACAGCCATGCAGCACCTGTCTCAGCGCTCTCGAAAGCACTTCTACATTTCTGTAAAATTCGCTGGATGTCAAGACCAGGTAAGGTTCTTCGCGTTGCATCGAATTAAACCACATGCTCCACCGCTTGTGCGGGCCCCCGTCAATTCATTTGAGTTTTAACCTTGCGGTCGTACTCCCCAGGCGGTCAATTTAACGCGTTAGCTACGAAAATCATAATATAAAAAAAATTACAACCTTCAAATTGACATCGTTTACGGCATGGACTACCAGGGTATCTAATCCTGTTTGCTCCCCATGCTTTCGCACTTTAGTGTCAGTATTCGTCCAGAAGGCCGCCTTCGCCACTGATATTCCTCCAGATATCTACGCATTTCACCGCTACACCTGGAATTCCACCTTCCTCTACGATACTCTAGTTTATTAGTTTCAAATGCAGTTCCTAAGTTAAGCTTAGGGATTTCACATCTGACATAATAAACCACCTACATGCTCTTTACGCCCAATAATTCCGATTAACGCTCGCATCCTTCGTATTACCGCGGCTGCTGGCACGAAGTTAGCCGATACTTCTTTTTTAAGTAACGTCAAATAAATCTATTATTAGTAAATCTATCTTCTTCCTTACTGAAAGTACTTTACAACCCTAAGGCCTTCTTCATACACGCGGTATAGCTGCATCAGGGTTTCCCCCATTGTGCAATATTCCCCACTGCTGCCTCCCGTAGGAGTCTGGACCGTATCTCAGTTCCAGTGTGGCTGATCATCCTCTCAGACCAGCTAAGAATCATCGCCTAGGTAAGCCTTTACCTTACCTACTAGCTAATTCTATTTAAGCTCATCTCAAGACATGAGGTCTTAAAAAAGATCCCCCACTTTAATTATATATATATATATATTTATATATATAAAATATATAACATTACGCGGTATTAGCTATCGTTTCCAATAGTTATCCCCCTTCTTAAGGTAGATTCCCAAATATTACTCACCCGTACGCCACTCGCCATCAAATAAAAAAATTATTCATGATGCCGTTCGACTTGCATGTGTTAAGCTTACCGCTAGCGTTCAATCTGAGCCATGATCAAACTCTTCAAAACAATAAAACATCATAATAACTTTTAAAAAAAAACAAAATACTTTTAAAAGTTAAAAATTTATTAATATTTTATAAAGTATCTACACAGTTCATTATTTTAAAGAACAAAAAATAAAATTCACAAAACAAATATAATATATAAATATAACAAAAAAAAAAAATAAAAACAAGAAAAATATCTATTTTTTTAAAAAAAAATATAATATAAATATCAATAATTATTTAACAGAAATTATATTAATAACAAAATTTATTTTTCTATTTTTATAAAACAAAATATTAACAATATGTTTTCCTATATATTTAATAGGACCATTAGGAAAAAAAATATTTTTTTTAGAAATTTTATATTTTAATTTTTTTAAAAAAATTTTATAAAGATCAAACTTTTTAAAAGAATTAAATAATTTTCCATTTTTACTACATTTATAATATAATTTTATAGGAGATAATAAAACTATTTTTTTATAAATATCTTTAATTTCATTTATTTTTTTATTTTCAATTTCATTTAAAAATTTTTTTTTTTTATTAAATTCTCTTATATTACTATCATTAAAATATAAAGCTTTTTGATAAGGAATTAAAAAATTTCTAGCATAACCAAATTTTACATTAATTACATCACCTACTTTTCCTAATAAACTTTTTTCTAAAATAATAACTTTAATCATATTAATTACCTAAATATTTTGATGTAAATCAGTATAAGGAATTAAAGCTAAATATCTAGCTCTTTTAATAGCTATAGCTAATTTTCTTTGAAATTTTAAAGAAATACCAGTAACCCTAGAAGGGATTATTTTGCTACACTCAGTAATATATTTCTTTAAAATATCTATATCCTTATAATCAATTTCTTTAAATTTATTTACTTTAAAATAACAAAATTTTTTATTTTTATTATACTTTAACATATAATTTCCTACATAAAATTAATTACTATTAATTTTAGAAAAAATAATAGATTTATTAGTTTCAATATATTTTTTTTTTATAATCATAAATCTTAAAATACTTTTATTTAATTTTAAATCATTATTTAAAAAATTAATAACATTAACATTAACTTTAATATTCATAAGAATATAATAAGCTTCAGTATTATTTTTAATATTATAAGCTAATTTTCTTAAACCTCAATTTTCTAATCTATATAATTTCCCATTTTTATTTACTATATCAGAATAATATTCAATTACATTATCTACATAAATATTTTTATTAGAATATATCATTAAAACAATTTCATAATTACGCATAATATTTACCTTTTCTTTATTTTTTTTTTTAAAAAAAATTAAATATTAATTACTATATATTTATTAAAAAATATAAATAATATATTATAAAATATAAATTAACGTTTTGAATATTGATGTTTACGACGAGATTTCATAAATCCATATTTTTTTCTTTCTACCTTTCTAGAGTCACGAGTAATTAATTTATACATTTTAAATTTTTTCTTAAAATTAATATTATATTTTAATAACACTCTACTTATACCATGTCTTATAGCAATAATTTGACTAGAAAAACCTCCCCCTTTAACAGTTATATAAAAATTAAATTTATTTAATAAAAAATTAAATTTTTTTTTAACAATTTTAAAAGGAAATAAAATAATTTTTCTTTTAATTTTACAAAAAATATATTTCTTAAAATATACACCATTAATATATATTCTTCCAATACCATTCTTCATAAAAATTCTTGCAGATGAAGTTTTACGTCTACCTGTACTATATAACATAAAATTAATCCTAAATATTAATTAAAATAGGTTTTTGAGAAATATGTAAATGATTAGAAAAATCATACATTTTCAATCTTTTCATAAAAATTCTACCTAATTTATTTTTAGGTAACATACCTTTAACACAATGTCTAATAATATATTTTGGAGATCTTATCATCATTTCTTCAAATGAAATTTTTTTTAAATTTCCAACATATCCACTATGACGATAATATATTTTATCTTTTTTTTTATTACCAGTTACAATAATACTCTTAATATTTATTAAAATTACAAAATTACCATTATCAACATAAGGTAAATAATTACATTTATTTTTACCCATTAATAAATAAACAACTTTAGTTATTAATCTACCTAAAATTTTATTTTTTGAATCAATTAAATATCAATTAAATTTATTCATAATAAACTCATAATTAAAATATTTATTTTTTAGTACCACCAACTATAATAGAATCTATTTTTAATGCAGGTTGGCCAACACAAACAGGAATACTTTGTCCATCTTTTACACAAATACCTAAACCATCATCAAATTCTAAATTATTAGAAATCATACTTATATTATTAATAATATTAATACTAGAACCTATTAAAGTAGCTAATTTAATAGAATTAGTAATAATTCCATTTTTTATTAAATAACCTTCAGATATAGTAAATACAAATTTACCAGAAATTATATCAACTTGACCCCCTGATAAACTAACTATATATAACCCATAATCTACACTACTAATTAAATCTTCTAAATAATATTCTCCAGGTAACATATATGTATTAGTCATTCTAGGAATAGGTAAAAAATTATAAGACTCTCTTCTAGCATTACCAGTAGAACTTAAATTCATTAATTTAGCATTTAATTTATCTAACATATAAGATTTTAAAATACCATTTTTAATTAATACATTTTTTTTTGTTATCGTTCCTTCATCATCTATATTTAAAGAACCTCTTTTATAAATTAAAGTAGGATTATCTATTATAGTACAACAACTTGAAGCAACTTTCTTTCCTAATAAATTATAATATAAAGAATTTTTATTCCTAATAAAATCTCCTTCTAATCCATGACCAACAGCTTCATGTAATAAAACTCCAGGTAAACCAGAACCTAAAATTACAGGAAAAACTCCATATGGAGATTGTATAGCATTTAAATTATTAATTCCCATTTTTATTGCTTTATTTGCTAAATATTTTAAAAAATTTATTCCATTTTTTTTTTTTAATATAAATTCTTTATACGAATAACGCCCTCCTCCTCCACTTACACCAATTTCTTGATTTAAATTATTATCTAATTTTATTTTTATAGATAAATTTATTAAAGGTCTAACATCACCTATAAATATATTATCAGTAGATAATATTAAAACTACATCATAAGTACTAAATAAATTTAAAAAAACATATTTAATACGTTTATCCTTTTTTCTTATATAATTATCTAAATAAAACAATAAATCTATCTTATTTTTATTAAAAGAAAAATTTATAGGAGATATAAAATTATAATAATAATTTATATTAGGTAAAAAAATCATATTAAATTTATTAAAAATATTTTTATTTAAACATATTTTTTTAATATTTCTAATACTATCTAAAATAGAATTAAAACTAATATTATTAGAACAATAAAAAATAGTTTTATTATTATAAATTACTCTAGTACTAAAACCATTAATAATTTTAAAATAATTATTTTTAATAACCTTTTGTTCTAAAGATAAAGATTCATTAATACAATTTTGTAAAAAAATATCACTATAAAACAAACCACTTGAAGGTAAATCTGAAATTAAATTTAACAAATCAAATTCTGAAATATTATTTTTTTCTAATATATACTTATAAATTATACTTTTAGACATATAAAAACTCTAATATTAATCATAAAAAATATTTATAATAAAAAATAATAAAAAACTTTCAAATAAAGAATTTAATAAAATATTATTACTAAAAGAATATGATAAAAAAAATAAATCAAAATAAAATGAAAAAAATCTTAATAAAAATAAAAAAACAAAAATAATAAAAAAAAAATTAATATTTAATAAAAATAAAAAATTAAATAAATATATAATATACATAGAAAACAAATAAACAAATAACATTTTACCAAAAATAAAATCAAAAATAATATCCAAAAATAAACTATATAAAAAAGTAATAAAAAAAGACTCAATTTTTCCTAAATAAAAAAATATAACATAAACATAAAAAATATTTGAAAAAAAAGGGTATAAATAATAAAAATCAAAAATAAAAGAAAAAAAACTTCAAAAAAAATATAAAATAAATAAAAATATAATAAATAAAAATATATTACTTTTTATAAAATAATAAAACATAATTAATATAAAAAAATTTAATTTTTACTTAATTAAAATATTATAATCTAAATAATTATTATAATTAACAAATGATTTAACTTTAATAATTAATCCTCCATAAATACTATCAATATAACAATTATTAATAATACCTATAGGATATTCAAAATAATAATTATATATATCATAATTAACTACTATATCTCCCTTAATAATATTAGAATTTATTGGTAAATCAATAATTTTCATTTCTTTATTACAACCATAACCCAAAATAATTACTTTTAAACCTGTTCTTAAAATTTTACCAGAAAAACCACTATTATAACTACATAAAAGTTGTATTTTACCAAAATTATTATTTATAAATACTAATCTACCTATAATACCTATATTATTAAATAATAAATTACCATATTTTATATTTTTACAATTTAATATATTAATTAACAAATAATCATAATTTCTAAAATTATTAAATAATAATTTAACTATAGAAAAATTATTATTTTTTAATAATTTTATATTTAAAATATCTTTAAAAATATTATTTTGTTTTTTTAAATTATCAAAAAAATACAATTTATTTTTTAATAAAATATTTTTTTTTTTCAAATTATTATTTTCTATAAAAAAATACTCTTTTTTTTTTAAATAATTAACTTTATTTTTTAAATAAATAAAAAATTTATTATATAAATAATAAATTATAAAATTTATTCTAATAAAAATTAATTTAAAAATATTAAAATAATTAAATCTAATATCAAAAAATATAATAAATATAGAAAAAAATAAAAACAATAAAAACATAAAGAAATTATTTTTTTTATTTAATTTCATAATATATACAATTAAAAAATAAATTAATATGTTTATTCACTACTAAATAATTCACCATTATGAATATCTATCATATCTAAAGCTTTTCCTCCACCTCTAGCAACACAAGTTAAAGGGTCATCAGCAATTATAACAGGTATTGAAGTTTGCTCTATAATTAAACGATCTAAATTTCTTAATAAAGCACCACCTCCAGTAAGAACCATACCTCTTTCAGAAATATCAGATGCTAATTCAGGAGGACATTGTTCTAATGCAACCATAATTGCACTTATTATACCATTTAAAGATTCTTGTAAAGATTCTAAAATTTCATTAGAATTTAATTTAAAACTTCTAGGTACACCTTCGGCCATATTTCTACCTCTAACTTCAACCTCAAAAATAGAAGAACTAGGGTAAGCGCAACCTATAATATGTTTTATTTTTTCTGCTGTAACTTCACCAATTAAAGATCCATAATTTCTACGTATATAATTTATAATAGATTCATCAAATTTATCTCCTCCTATACGAACTGAAGAAGAATAAACTATACCATTTAATGATATAATTGCTACTTCCGTGGTACCACCTCCTATATCTATAATCATAGAACCAGTGGGTTCAGAAACAGGTAAATTAGCACCTATAGCTGCAGCCATAGGTTCATCAATTAAAAAAACTTCTCTTGCTCCAGCCCCAAGAGCAGATTCTTTAATAGCTCTTCTTTCTACTTGAGTAGCTCCTACAGGAACACAAATTAAAACACGTGGACTAGGTCTCATAAAACTATTGGTATGAACTTTTTTAATAAAATATTGTAACATCTTCTCAGTAATAAAAAAATCAGCTATTACTCCATCTTTCATAGGTCTAATAGCACAAATATTACCAGGTGTACGACCTAACATTTGCTTAGCTTGATAACCAACTGCAGCAACAACTTTAGAAGAACCTATTCTATCTTTTCTAATAGCAACAACAGAAGGTTCATTTAAAACAATTCCTTTATTCTTTACATAAATTAAAGTATTAGCTGTACCTAAATCAATAGATAAATCATTAGAAAAAATACCCCTAATTTTTTTAAACATTATATTATATATTCCTAAATAATTAATAAAATATATATACAATATATTAACATTTAATTTAAAATTATATAATAAAATAAATTATTTATATTAATATTATATTGTAAAATACTAATAATATAAAAAATAAATATATATAAATATATATAATAAGTGATATTAAAATGTATGCAATAATAAAAATAAAAAAAAAACAATATAAAATTGAAAAAAACAAACATATATATATAGATAAAATAAATATAAAAAACAAAAAAGAAATGCTTATAAAAAACAAAAATATTATATTAATATTTTATAAAAAAAATATATTTTATAAGAAAAAAGATATAAAATTATTTTCAATAAAAATTAAAATATTAAAACATATAAAAAATAAAAAAATAAATATAATAAAATTTAAAAGAAGAAAAAATTATAAAAGAAAATATGGTCATAGACAACAATTAACAAAAATTAAAATTAAATATATAAGAAAAAAAAATGGCACATAAAAAAGCAGGTGGGTCAACTAAAAATGGAAGAGATTCGCATTCAAAAAGATTAGGAGTTAAACATTTTGGTGGAGAATATGTATATTCTGGAAATATAATTGTAAAACAAAGAGGAACAAAATTTTATGCAGGAATAAATACAAAAATTGGAAAAGATTATACAATATATGCAATAAAAAATGGAAAAGTAGAATTTAAAAACAAAGGAAAAAAAAAAAAAAAATTTATAAATATAATAAATAAATATAATATATAAAAATATATTTATTTAAAAAATAACTTTTTAAAAAATAATGAAAAAAAAAAAATTATATTAAACAATAAATATACAAAAATAGCAAAAAAATTAAATTTAAGATCAAGATCTTGGTTTAAAATTAAAGAAATACAAAATAAATATAAAATAATTAAAAAAAATAATAATGTAATAGATTTAGGATCTTATCCAGGAGGATGATCTAAATTTTTATCTAAAAAAATAAAAAATATAAATAAAATATTTAGTTGTGATATTTTAAAAATGAAAAAAATAAAAAAAGTAAATTTTATAAAAGGAAATATATGTAATTATAAAACAATAAAAAAAATAATTAAAATAACTAAATTATATAAAATTAATACCATTTTATCAGATATATCACCAAATATTTCAGGTATTAAAGAAATAGATAATCCTAAATTTAAAAATATAATTAAAAATATAATAATATTAATTAAAAAAAAATTATATAAAAATGGTAACTTTGTAATAAAAGTATTTTTAGGAGAAAATTTTTCTTATATTTTAAAAAAAATAAAAAATATATTTAAAATAATTAAAATTTATAAACCTAAATCTTCACATAAATTTTCAAAAGAAATATATATAATTGGTTTAAAATATAAAAAATTCAATTAAATTAAAATATATGATAAAAAAAATATTTTTTTGATTAACAATTTTTGTAATAACTATATTTATATTTCATAATTTTACATTTAAAAAAAAAATATCTAAAATAGATTATTATACTTTCTTATCAGATATAAAAAATAATAAAATAAAGGAAATAAAAATAAATGGAAAAGAAATAAAAGTAACTAAAAATAATAAACACAAATATATTACATATATACCAATAAAAAATAAAAGTCTTCTAAAAAAAATTATAAAAAAAAATATCAAAATAAGTAATATTTCAATAAAAGAACCAAATTTTATTATATCAATAATAATATCATGATTACCTATTATCATAATAAGTATAATATGAATTTTTATTATAAAAAAAATATATAATAATAAAAAATCTATATTTTTTGAAGAAAATAAAGCAAAAATATTAAATAAAAATAATAAAAAAATAACATTTAAAGATATAGCAGGATATAGTGAAGCTAAAGAAGATATAAATGAAATAATAGAATATTTAAAAAATCCTAATAAATTTAAAAAATTAGGAGGAAAATTTCCTAAAGGAATATTAATAATAGGACCACCAGGAACTGGAAAAACTTTATTAGCTAAAGCAATATCTTGAGAAGCTCAAGTACCATTTTATAATATATCTGGATCAGATTTTATAGAAATGTTTGTTGGAGTAGGAGCATCAAGAGTAAGAAATATGTTTAATGAAGCAAAAAAAAATTCTCCTTGTATAATATTTATAGATGAAATAGATGCTATAGGTAAACATAGAAGTACATTATTAAATAATGGAAATGATGAAAGAGAACAAACATTAAATCAAATGTTAGTAGAAATGGATGGATTTAATAGTAATAAAGGAATAATTGTTATAGCAGCAACAAATAGACCAGATATTTTAGATAATGCATTAACTAGACCTGGAAGATTTAATAAAAAAATAATTATAGATTTACCTAATTTAAAAGAAAGAATTAAAATAATTAAACTTCATACAAAAAAAGTACCATTAAATAAAAATGTAAATATTAAAAATATTGCAAAAAACACTCCAGGATTTTCAGGAGCAGATTTAGCTAATTTAATAAATGAATCTTGTTTAAACGCAGCAAAAAATAATAAAAAAAATGTATCTATGAATGAATTTGAAGAATCCAAAGATAAAATAATTATGGGGGTAAAAAGAAAATCTTTATTAATAAATAAAAAACAAAAAGAATTACTTGCTTATCATGAATCAGGACATGCAATAGTTGGAGAATTACTTAAAAATCATAATCATGATAAAGTATATAAAATTACAATAATTCCTAGAGGTAAATCATTAGGTACAACTTATTTTTTACCAAAAGATGATAATATAAATATAAATAAAAAAAAATTAGAAAGCCAAATTTCTACACTATATGCAGGTAGATTAGCAGAAGAAATTATATATGGAAAAAATAATATATCAATAGGATCAAGCAATGATATAAAAATAGCAACATCAATAGCAAAAAATATGGTAATAAAATGAGGTTTTTCAAAAAAAATTGGACCATTGTCATATAATGAAGAAAATAAAATATTTAATAATTATAAAAATAAATACATATCAAATTATGTATTAAAAAATATAGATAAAGAAATAAAAAAAATAATAGATAAAAATTATTTAATAGCAAAAAAAATATTACTAAAAAATATAAATATTCTTCACATAATGAAAAAAAAATTAATAAAATATGAAACATTAAATAGAAAACAAATAAAAAAAATAATTTTTCAAAATTTTAAAAAAATAAATATTTAAATATATATATAAAAATAAAATAATTAAAAAAAAAAGGAAAAAATGTATATATTATTTTCAATAATATTTATTATTGTTTGTTTTATTTTAATATTTTCAATAATTTTTTATCCTAACGAAAATAATATATTAGAATTATATACAAATTATAATAATAAATCTATTATAACATCAAATTTAATTAAAAATACATTTGATAAAATAATAATAATTTTAATAACACTATTTTATTTAATATCTATTATATTAAATTTAATAAATAACATTAAAATAAATAATATTAATAATAAAATAAATAATATTAAAATATTAAATAATTATAAATTAAAATAAAAAAATTAAACCGGGATGGTGAAATTGGTAAACACACTACTCTAAGAAAGTAGTTTTATAATATATAAATTACGGGTTCAAATCCCGTTCCCGGTATTCTCAATGTTAAATAAATAATATTTTATAATTAAATATATGTAATATATAATAAAATAATTTATTAAAAATCTAAAATAAATCATTTAAATATTAACATAAAAAATTATTTAATAATTTATATAATTTTGGGAGATATGCTAAGATGAATAAAAAAATTTTAGCAGTTGCAGAAGCTTTATCTAATGAAAAATCCTTATCTAAAAAAAAAGTTTTTCAAGTATTAGAAAATGCTTTAAATACAGTAATTAAAAAAAAATATGAACAAAAAATAAATATAAGAATATATATAAATAAAAAATCTGGAAAATTTTATATATATAAAAGATGAATAGTTGTTAAAAAAGTTAAAGAACCCAATAAAGAAATAAATTTTAAAAAAGCAATTATTAAAAATAAAAATATTAAAATAGGTGAATTTATAGAAAAAAAAATTAAAAAAATAAATTTTGATAGAATAACTACACAAAAAATAAAAAAAATAATAATACAAAAAATTAAAGAAGAAAAAAAAATAATAAACTTTAAAAAAATATTAAAAAAAAAAAAAAAATAATAATAGGATTTATAAAAAAAATAAATAAAAAATATATAATTATAGATATAGGAAATGATTTAGAAGCTAAAATATTAAATAAAGATTTATTTTTAAAAAATAAATTAAAAATAGGTAAAAAAATTAAAGGTTTAATATATTATATAGATAAAGAATATAAAAATAATTATAAAATATTAATACAAAGATCAAAAATAAATTTTTTAATTGAATTATTAAAAATTGAAATACCAGAAATAAAAAATAATATTATAAAAATAAAATCAATATCACGTAAACCAGGATTAAGATCTAAAATAGCAGTTATAAGTAAAGATAAAAAAATAGATCCAATAGGTGCATGTGTTGGTATAAAAGGTTCCAGAATAAAAGCAATATCTAATGAATTATTAGGTGAAAAAATAGATATAATTTTATGAAATAAGAATATAAAAAAATTTCTTTCAAATATAATGTATCCTATAAAAATATTTAATTTTAAAATTAATAAAAATAAAAATAATATTAAAATAAATGTAAAATTAAATAATTTAGCACAAATAATAGGAAAAAAAGGGCAAAACATAAAATTATCATCAAAATTAATAGGATTAGAAATTAATGTTTCAAGTATTAATATAAATAATATTAATAATAACAATAATAATAAATAGAAAAAATGTTAAAAAAAAAAATATATACAAAAAATAAGTTTTTAAATAAAAAAAAAATATTTAAAAATAAAAAAATATTTAAAAATAAAAAAATATTTAAAAATAAAAAAATATTTAAAAATAAAAAAATATTTAAAAATAAAAAAATATTTAAAAATAAAAAAATACTAAAAAAAAAACATAAAATCAATAATAAAAAAATATTAAAAAAAAATAATAAAAAAAAAATAAATAATAAAATACTAAAATATAAAATAGATATAATAAAAGAAATAAAAAAATATTATAAAAATAATAAAAAATATTTAAGACCACCCATAATTACAATTATGGGGCATGTTAATCATGGAAAAACATCATTAATAAAATGTTTAAATAAAAAAATAAATATAAAAGAAAAAGGAAATATAACTCAAAATATAAATGCATATTATATAAATAATAAAAATATTAAATTTACATTATTAGATACACCAGGACATTCAGTATTTACTGATATGAGAATAAATAGTTTAAAAATAACAGATTTAATTATATTAATAATTTCTATAGATGATGGAATTATGAATCAAACTAAAGAAATAATTAAATATATTAAAAAAAATAATATTCCAGTAATAATAGTTTTAAATAAAATAGATAAAATAAATTATAAATATAATATAAAAATAATTAAAAAAAAAATTTCTGAATATAAATTAAATTTAATAAAAAAAAATATATTTATAAAAATATCAACAAAATATAAAAAAGGAATAAAAAAATTAAAAAAATATATTTTAATATTATCAAAAAAAATAAATCTAAATACTAATATAAATAAAAATATATCATCTGGAATGATAATTGAATCTAGTATAAATAAAAAAAAAGGCCCAATAAATTACATTATATTAAAAAAAGGAATTATAAAAAAAAGTTATATAGTTATATATAATGATAATTATTCAAAAATAAAATGTATATATGATAATAATAATAATAAAATTAATAAATTATTACCCTCAATACCAGGAAAAATATTAGGATTACCAAATACAAATTTAGCAGGTAAAAAAATTATAATTGTTAAAAATATAAAATTAGCAAAAAAAATAATAGAAATTAAAAAAAACAAAATTAATAATAATAATAATAATAATAATATAAAATATAATATAATAAATTTATTTAAAAATGATAATAAAAATAAAACAAATATTATTATTAAATGTAATAATTATGGATCGTTAAACATAATAATAAAATGAATAAAAAAAGAAGTAAGAGATAAACTAAATATAGTAAATTACTCAATAGGTAATATTAATAAAAATGATCTAATATTATCTAAAACAACTAATTCAATAATTCTATCATATAATTCTAAAATAGATAATTCAATTAAAGAAAAAATAAGTAATTTTAAAAAAAAAATATACTTTTTTAATATAATATATAAATTATTTAAAAAAATAAAAAAAATAATAAAAAATAAAAAAAAAATAAAAAATAAAAATAAATATTTAGGAAAGGCAATAATAAAAAATATATTTAAAATTTCAAAATTTAATATAATAGCAGGATGTAAAATAATAAATGGTGAAATAAATATAAATAATAATATAAATATATTAAGAAATAAAAAAATTATTTTTAAAGGAAAAATTAAATCTATTAAACAATTTAAAAAAAATATCAAAATAGCTAAAAATAATATGGAATGTGGAATAAGTGTAAAAAATTTTTATAAAATTAAAATAGGAGATATTATTTTATCAAAGTAATGAAAAAAAAAATAAAATACAATAAAATTATCAAAAAAATAAAAAAACAAATTACTAAAATTATTTTTTTTAAATATAATTATATATTTAGAAAAAAAAATATTATTAATATAAATTATATATTTATATCAAAAGATATTTCCAAGATTGATATATATATAAATTTTATAAGTAAAGAAAAAAAAAAAATTATAAATAATTATATAAATCAATTAAAAAAAAATAATATAAATATAGTTAAAGAACTTAAAAAAAAAATTTATATAAAAAATTTTATAAAAATAAACTTTATTTATGATACTTTTTTAGATAAAATAAATAATTTATATAAAAAAATAAATAAAATTAATAAAAATAATGATAAATAATATAAAAAATGGTTTATTAGTATTTAATAAACCTCAAGGTATAACTTCAAATAATGTATTAAAAAAAATAAAAAATATAACAAAAAACAAAAAAATAGGATATATAGGATCATTAGATCCTATATCTTCAGGTATATTATTAATAGCTTTTGGAAAAACAAATAAATTATTTAATAAAATAATTAAAAAAAAAAAAACATATAAAGTAACAGCAAAATTAGGAGAAACAACAAATACTTATGATGCTTATGGATATATAATTAAAAAAAAAAAAATTAAAAATAAATATATAAAAAATAAAATAAATAAAATAATAAATAAATATAAAGGAAAAATATTACAAAATATACCTATATATTCTGCATGTAAATATAAAGGAAAACCTTTATATAAATATGCAATTAAAGGTATAAATATAAAAAAAAAAAATTATATACATATATATAAAATAAATATAAACAAAATAAAAAATAATATAATAAAATTAACTATAAAATGCTCAAAAGGAACATATATAAGAAGTATAATAAATGATATAGGAAAAAAATTAAAATGTGGTGCATATATATTAAATTTAAAAAGAACAAAAATAGGAGAATTTACAATAAAAAAATCCTATAATTTTAATGATATATTAAAAAAAAAAGTTATTATAAAACATAATAAAATTAAAAAATATTTATAATTTAATAAATAATATAAAATTAACTTAAAAATAATATAAATAAAAAAAATTAACTAATATTTAAAAAAATAGTTTTTATTTTAATTATTATATATATAAAATACTCCATTAAAAATAATATACAATTAATTAAAAATATAAAATATATTAAATTAATACATATAAAATAATAAAAAATAAATAAAAATTATTATAAAAATTATAATAATATAACAAATAAAAAAAAATAATATAAAATATAAAAAATTATTAAAATAAAAGTTATAAAAAATAATTAAATACTAAAAATATTTTTTAAAAATAAAAAATAAAAAGTAATTATAATAATAAATAAAAATTATTTAAAATTATTAATAAAATATTAAATAAAAATATATAAAAATATAAATTTTAATAAAAATATTATTAAAAATAATAAAACTATAAATAAATATTATTTAAATAAATAATAACAATTATAAAATATGGCCCCTATTGGATTCGAACCAATGACCAAGCGATTATGAGTCGCCTGCTCTGCCACTGAGCTAAAGGGCCTATATTATAAAAAGTTTAACAAATTAAAAAAAAAAAAACAAGTTATTTATTAATATATTTAATAACTTTTACCATAGCAGGTCTTAATAATCTATTATTTAATATATAACCTTCTTGCAAAATATCTTCTACAAAATTATCTTTATCTTTTTTATCAGAATTTAATACAACCATAGCTTGATGATAATTAGGATTAAATGGAACATTTATTTTATTTATAATAGATACACCAAATTTTTTAATAGTAGAAATAAAATCTTTTAAAATTAAATTTATACCTTCATAAGTAATATTAATATCTATTTTTTTATTCTTTAAATTTTTCAAAGCATGTTTTAAATTATCAATTATAGGTAAAAGATCAAACATAAATTTTTCTAAACAATATTTATATATTTTCTTATTATTTTTTTCATTACGTTTATTAATATTATCAATATCTGCACTATAACGTAAATTAATATTATAAATTTTCTTTTTTAAATCAGATATTTTTTTTTTTAAAATACTCAAATTACTATTTTTTAAATCTAATTCTTCATTTAAATTTTTAATTTTATTATTTAATAAATTAATATTATCTATATTTTTATTACTTTCTTCTAAATTATCTATTTTTTTATTTTTATTATTCATAATAATTCCTATAAATATTTATTTTTTCAAAAAAAATTAAAATATATACTATATTAGATTATAATAAAATAAAAATATTAACAATTAAAATAAATAAATGAAAAAAAAAAAAAGAGATATAATAAATAAAAAAATATATTTAAATTATAATATTAAAAAAAAAATAACAGCAGGAATAATATTAAAAGGGTGGCAGGTAAAATTAATTAAAAAAAAAGAAATAGATATAAAAAACAGCTATATTAAAATTAAAAAAAAAAATATATATTTAACAAATTATAATATAAATAATTATAAAATTAACAATTTAAAAGAAAAAAAAAAAGATATAAAAATATTACTTAAAAAAAAAGAAATACAATATTTATCTAATAAATTAAATAATAAAGGATATACAATAATACCAATATCAATAAAATTAAACAAAATATGAATAAAAATAGTAATAGGTTTATGTAAAGGTAAAAAAAAATATAATAAAAAAAAATATATAATAGATAAGATGTGAAAAAAAAAAAATATTGATTTTTAAAAAATAAAAATATATAATTTAATTTAAAATAAATTAATTATTAAATAAGGGGTTGTTTTTGGATTTGACAAAATATACAAATTTTAATTGATCATGTCGAGGTAACGGTTGGCCGCGTTAAAAACCGTAAATAATAGTTGCAAATAACAACAATTATGCTTTAGCAGCTTAAAAACTGTAAAGTCGTTTTTTATATTGTTTTTATCTCTTTAGATATATAAAAAATGTAAAATTTAAAAGAGAAATATTATAGAGTGTCTATATCTATAATAAATTATTTATAGACTAATTTAACTATTTATTTTTTTGTTTTAAATAGTTAAAAAAAAACAAAACAAAATAAACATGTAATATCAATAAAATTAGTTGTTTTGGACGCGGGTTCGAATCCCGCCAACTCCAATAAAAACAGGTGATTAGCTTAGGGGTAGAGCGTCTCTTTTACAAGGAGAAGGTCAATGGTTCAATTCCATTATCACCTATAATATTTTTTTATTTAAAAAAATAATATCATAAATAAAATTTAATAAAATTAAATTTAATTTTTTATTATCAATAAAATTATATTCTTTAAATATATTATTTAATATATTTTTATAAAAAATATTATTAACATTTTTTTTATTTACATAAAATTTAATAAAATTAATTATTTTCTTTATTCTTATTTTTAATAAAATATTTTTATTTGGAGGGTAAATTTTATTTATTTTAATATTTAATTTTTTTTGTAAAAGATAAAGAATTTTCATATCTCTTTTATTAATAAATAAAATAGTTTTTCCAATACTATCAGCTCTACCAGTTCTACCTATTCTATGAATATAATATTTAAAATCCATAGGTAAATCATAATTAATTACTAAACTAACATTACTAATATCTAACCCTCTAGCTGCAATATCAGTAGCAACCAATATATTTATATTTCCATTACGTAAATCGTTAATATTTTTTTCTCTTAAATTTTGATTCATATCTCCATTTAAACAAGAACAACTATATCCTTTTTTTTGTAATAAATTAGATAATTTTAATGTATAACTTTTTGTTTTAACAAAAATTATAACAGCTTTAAATTTTTCAACTTCTAAAAAATTAATCAAAAAATTTATTTTATCATTATATGAATAAAACAAACAATAATATTGTTTAATATTTTTAGGTATATTATCACATTGTTTTTTATTTAATGATAAATTTATTTCTTTAGGAAACAACATAAATTTTTTAATAATATTTTTTATATTATTACATATAGTAGCAGAAAATAAAGCAGTTTGATGTTTAACATTAATATTAGATAAAATAAATTTTACATCATCAATAAAACCTTTACAAAACATTTCATCAACTTCATCTAAAACTAAAAATTTAATTTTATTAAAATTAATTAAATTACGTCTTTTAATATAATCTATTAATCTACCTGGAGTAGAAATTATAATATTAGGATTACCTTTTAACTTAGATAATTGAATATTATATTTTTGACCCCCATATAAAGATAAAATTTTAAATTTTAAATATTTAGAAAATAATAAAAAATTATCTTTAACTTGTATTGCTAATTCTCTAGTAGGAACTAAAACTAAACATTGTAAAGAATCAATAGTTATAGAATTTAATATAGGTAAAATATAAGAAGCAGTTTTACCACTTCCTGTTTTAGCAATACCCAATATATCATATTTATTTAATAATAATGGTATACATTTTATTTGAATAGGAGTAGGTTTAACATAATTAATTTCTTTTATAACTTTTAACAATTCATCTTTTAATTTAAAATTAGAAAAATTAATAACCATTTTATACTTTTATTATTTTAATTTATTTTTTATTAATTTTAATATTATTTTCAATACTTAATTTTAATTTTCCAGTAATATCTATATCAATAACTCTAACATAAATATACTGTCCAATTTTAAAATGATTAAAAATATTATTAATTTTATTATTACTATATATTTTAGAAATATGCACCAAACCTTCTTTATTTTTAGATATACTAACAAATAACCCAAAATTTACTATTTTAACAATTTTAGATAAATATATACAACCTTTTTTAATAACAAAACCAATAATTTTTTTTATATCATCTATTGTATTAAGTGCATTAATTTTATTATTAGAAATTATATTAATTAATCCATCATCATTAACTTCAATTAAACAATTATTTTTTTGAGTAAGAGATTTTATTACTGAACCACCTTTACCTATAACATTTTTAATTTTATTTACATCAATTTTAAATTTATATATTTTAGGACAATAAGGTGATAAATAAGATCTAAAAGATTTAATTTTAGCATTCATTTTATCTAATATATATAACCTAGAAATATTAGATTTTTTTAAAGATTCACTAATATCATTTATATTTACATTTTTAATTTTCATATCCATTTGTAATGCAGTAATTCCGATACTAGTTCCTATTACTTTAAAATCCATATCTCCTAATCTATCTTCATCTCCAATTATATCTGAAAGAATAAAATTTTTTTTAGAAGTTTTTATTAAACCCATAGCTATACCAGCTACATGATATTTAATTGGAACACCAGCATCCATTAAAGCTAAAGAAGCTCCACAAACAGAAGCCATAGAAGAAGAACCATTAGATTCCATAATATCAGAAACTATACGTATAGTATAAGGAAAATTTTTTATATTAGGTAAAATAGGAATTATTCCTTTTTTAGCTAAATAACCATGACCTATTTCTCTACGTTTAGGAATACCTATATTTCCTATTTCACCAACAGAATAAGGAGGAAAATTATAATGAAAAATAAAATTATCTATACGTTCACCTAAAAATATATCATCGAAACTTTGAGCATCTTTTAAAGTACCTAAAGTAATAGTAACTAAAGCTTGGGTTTCACCTCTAGTAAAAAGAGAAGATCCATGAACTCTTTTAGGTAAAAATCCTACTTTAATATCTATATTTCTAATATCATTTTTTTTTCTTCCATCTATACGAACTTTATTTTTAATTAAATTTTTAATAAATATTTCTTTTTCAATTTCATTTATTTTATTTAAAACTAAATATTTATAAAAATCTTCATTATTATTTGATAATTCTATTAATAAATTATCTATAATATTATTTAATAATTTTATTCTATTTTTTTTATTATATTTTTGTAAATATATAAATTTTATTTTTTCAAAACAATAATCATATATATAATTATTTATATTTTCTGAAAGATATTTATTAATAATAATATTATTATTATTATTTTTTTTTATACACATTAAAAAAAAATTATCAATATTATAAATTAATTTTCTAAAATTTTCATTAGCAAAATTAATACCATCAATAATATATTTTTCATTAATATTTTTAGAAGAACAATCTATCATAAAAATATTATCGTTAGTACCTACAACAACTAAATTTAATTTACTTATTTTTATTTCATCTAAAGTTGGATTCAATATATATTTATTATTAATATATCCAACTCTTGCTACCCCTAAAGATTCAATATTATTAATACCCGAAATTTTCAATACAGCAGAAACTGCTATTATAGATATAATATCTGTACTAATTTGAGGATTAACTGAAATAACATTTATAATTATTTGAATATTACTAAAAAAATTTTTATCAAATAATGGACGTATAGATCTATCAATTAATCTAGAAGTAATTATTTCCACGTCACTAGGTCTTCCTTCTCTTCTAAAAAAACTTCCAGGAATTTTACCTACAGAATAAAATTTTTCTTGATAATGTACAGTTAAAGGTAAAAAATTTTGATCATTATTTACTTCATCATTACATACTAAAGTAACAATTACAACAGTATCATTCATACTAGCTATAATTGAAGAAGTACATTGACGTGCTATATAACCATTTTCTAATTTAATTATATTTCTCCCATAATTAAATTTTAAAATATTATTTTTAAACAAAATAAATTCCTTTATAAATAAAAATATTTTTAAATATATAATTAAATATTAATAACGTAATTTTAATTTTTTAATAATAAAATTATATTCATTTAAATTATGAACTTTCATATATTTTAAAAATTTACGACGACGAAAAATCAATTTTAATAATCCTAATTTATTATGAAAATCTTTTTTAAAAACAGAAACATGTTTCTGTAAATTATTTATACGTAAACTTAATAAAAATATTTGTAATTTAATAGAACCAATATTATTCTTATTTTTTTTATAATTATATATTATTTTTTTTAAACTAAACATAAATTATTATAACCTATTTAATAAAATAAATAAAATAAAAAAAAATATTAAAGTCCCATAAGGACTTTAATATTTTAATTTTTACTTATATAAAATAAAATAATCCAACAAAATATTTAAAAAAAAATTAAATTACATCATTCCACCCATTCCACCCATTCCTGATCCATTCATAGAAGGATTTGGTGTATTTAAATCTGATTTATTATCATCTTTAGGTGAATCAGTAATCATACATTCTGTAGTAACCATTAATCCAGCAACAGAGGCAGCATATTGTAAAGCAGAACGAGTAACTTTAGTAGGATCTAAAATACCCATATCTATCATATCACCATATTTTTCTGTAGCAGCATTATAACCATAATTACCATTACCAGCTTTAACATTATTAGCTACAACAGAAGGTTCATCACCAGTATTATATACTATTTGACGTAAAGGAGATTCCATTGCTCTTAAAGCAACTCTAATACCCATATTTTGATCTTCATTTTGAGCTGTTAAATTACTTAATCTTTCCGCTACTCTTACTAAAGCTACTCCACCACCAGGTACAACACCTTCTTCTACAGCAGCTCTAGTAGCATGTAAAGCATCTTCTACCCTAGATTTTTTTTCTTTCATTTCTACTTCAGTAGCCGCTCCAACTTTTAATACAGCAACACCTCCAGCTAATTTAGCTACTCTTTCTTGTAATTTTTCTTTATCATAATCAGAAGTAGATTCATCTATTTGTTGACGAATATTACTTACTCTTTTAGAAATTTCTTTTTGACAACCAGCTCCATCTATTATTGTAGTAGTATCTTTATTAATAACAATTTTTTTACAACTACCTAAATCATTAATATTAGATTTTTCTAATTCCATACCAACTTCTTCAGAAATTACTATTCCTCCAGTTAATATAGCAATATCCTGTAACATAGATTTACGACGATCACCAAATCCAGGAGATTTAACTGCAGCTACTTTAACAATACCTCTCATATTATTAACAACTAATGTAGCTAAAGCTTCACCTTCTACATCTTCAGCAATTATTAATAAAGGTTTATTAGATTTAGCAACAGATTCTAATATAGGTAATATTTCACGAATATTAGAAATTTTTTTATCTACTAATAAAATATAAGGATTATCTAATTCTACAACCCCTGAATCATTCTTATTAATAAAATAAGGAGATAAATAACCTCTATCAAATTGCATTCCTTCTACAACATCTAACTCATCTTGTAAACCAGTACCTTCTTCAACAGTTATAACCCCTTCTTTTCCTACCTTTTCCATAGCTCTAGCAATTAAAGCTCCAACTGTTTCATCAGCATTGGCAGAAATAGTTCCAACTTGAGCAATAGACTTAGAATCTAAACAAGGTACAGATATTTTTTTTAATTCTATAACAGCAGAATTAACAGCTTTATCAATACCTCTTTTTAAATCCATAGGATTCATACCAGCAGCAACAGCTTTTAACCCTTCATTTACTATAGATTGAGCTAATACTGTAGCGGTAGTAGTACCATCACCAGCTACATCATTAGCTTTAGAAGCTACTTCTTTAACCATTTGAGAACCCATATTTTCAAATTTATCTTCTAACTCTATTTCTCTTGCAACTGATACACCATCTTTAGTAATAGATGGCGCTCCAAATGATTTATCTAAAACTACATTACGACCTTTAGGTCCTAAAGTTACTCTTACTGCATCTGCTAAAATATTTACTCCACGTAAAATTTTTGCTCTTGCATCATTACCAAACTTTACATCTTTAGATGTCATAAATATTCCTTAAATTTTTAAAATTTAAAATATTAATCAATAATAGCTAATACATCATTTTCAGACATAATTAAAACTTCTTTATTATCAATTTTTTCAGATTTTATTCCATAACCATCATTAAAAATTACTACATCACCTACTTTAATATCAAGTTTTTTAATATTACCATTATCAAGTATACGACCTTTACCAACTGCTATTACTTTACCTCTATTTGATTTACCAGCAGCTGATCCTGTAAGTACTATACCACCAGACGATTTAGATTCAATATTTTTACGTTTTACTATAATACGATCATGTAATGGACGAATTTTCATTAAAACTCCTATAACTTTAAATTTTTATTAAAATATTAAAATATTATAAAAAATATTAATATATAATAAATCTATAATTATCCATTAATATGGGGGTTAAAAAAAAAACTTTCAAGTTTTATAAAATAATATTATAAACATAATAATATAATAAAAATAAAAATAAAATTTAATTATAAAAAATAAATTTTTTTATCTTGTATTAAAATAATATATAATATAAAATTATATTATTATTATAATAACAAAAAGTAAATATTTTTAAAAAAATAAAATAAATTATCAATATAATTATTTTTTTAAAAAAAAATATAAAAAATATAAAAATATAAAAATATAAAAATAAAAATATAAATAATATTATAAAAGCCCAGATAGCTCAGTCGGTAGAGCAGAGGACTGAAAATCCTCGTGTCGGTGGTTCAATTCCGCCTCTGGGCAAAATAAAAATATAGAAAATATAGAAAATATAGAAAATATAAAAAATACATTTTTTATTCTTTTTTTTTTTTTAATTTTTTAAATATTATTAAAAATTATTTTGTATTCAAAAAACATTAAAAAATTTTTTTAATTTAAAATTTTTATTTTTTTTTATAAATAAAATTTATATTTAATTTATTTAAATTTATTAACAAAAAGTAACTATTTATTAAAAATAATTTATAATATTTTAATAAATTTATATTAATATTTATAAAATATATTATATAATTTATTAAAAAAAATAATAAAAATATAAAATTTATATAATTATATCTAAAAATATATTAATTTAAATTATTAATTTAATTTTTTTCTATATTAATATTTAAATTTAATTAAAAAAATAAAAATTTTAATTATATTTATTTTAAAAAAATATTATAAAACAATATTTTTACTATTATTTAAATATATTTAAATTTTTATTTAATTTATTAATTAAAAAAAATAATTTTTTTATATTAATTACTATTAAAAATATAATTATAATATTTTATTATATTAAAAATTTTTAAAATATTTTTAATTATATAATATTTATATATAATAAAAATTTTTATTTTAAATTTATAATTCTTATAATAATTTATTAATTTTTAATTTTTATAATTTGTTGTAAAAATTTAAATTATTTACCTTTACAGTATATTATATTAATATAAATTATAAATTTAATAAATAATTAAATATTTTTTTTATTCAATAATATATTACATTTTTTTTTTAAAATTGATATTTTATTTTTATCAGGATTAATATAAATATCACCTTTAATACCATCAATTATAATATAATCATTATTACGAATTAATTTAGTAATATTATTAACTTTAATAACATTAATTAAATTTAATGATTTTGAAATTATAGAAGAATAAGAAAATTTATTACCTAGTTCTATAATAATACCAACTATTTTTTTAACATTAAATTCAATAATTTGAGAAGGAAATATATTATCACTAATAATTATAATATTATCTTTTACATATTTTAATAAATCTAAATCTATAAATTTTATATTATATAAATTGTATATTAATCTTTTTTTTATATCTAATAAATTATTAATTTTTTTTCTAAAGTAAAAATTTTTTATTTTTCTTATATTATTTATATATTTATTTATAATAAAATTTATAGAAGCATCAGCATATATTTTTTTATTTCTAATTAAATTAATTATTTCTTTTTTTAAAATACTATTTTTTAAAATTACTATATATAATTTAAAAATTTTTTTATTTTTTTTAGATAAGTAAGATATTATTTTATTAAATTGATTAATAGTTTTATTATATGTTTTTAAAAAATTATTTATTTCATTATTAATATTTTTTTTACTAATTATTTTATTTTTATTAATATTAATTTTTTTATTATTTAATATAAAAGCTTTACCAAAAGCATAACTTTTTTGTGTTACTATATTATTTTTAATTATTATCATTATAAATTTTATATTATAAATTAAATATTATAAATATTATAATTAATTTAAATTTAAAAAATTATTTAAAAATTTTAATTTTTTACAATAATTTTATTTTATAAAATAATAATAATTATATTTATATAAAGAATTTATAATATCTATATTTTTAATAAATTTTTATTATTTATTTTTTATTAAATTTTCATTTTTTATGTTAAAAATTAAATTTTTAATTTTTTCTTATAAGTTTTTTAATAAAATTTAATATAAAAACTATTTAATTTTTATTATTTTTAATATTTTTAAAAAATATTTTTAAAATTGCTATAAATATTTCAAAAAATAATACTTAAATATTTTAATAATAATTAATTAATAATTTATTAATTAAAATTTTTATAATTAAATTCATATTTATATAAAAATATATTATATAAGTTTAAAAAAATATAAAATTATAAAATAATTATTTTTAAAAATGTAAATAAATATAATATTTTTTATAAAATAATAATTATAAAAAATTAAATATTATTAAAATAATATAAAACTATATTTTTAATAAATTAATTTTTTTTAAAATATTATTTAACAATTTAAAATTTATTAAAAAATTTTTTAATTTAAAATTAATATTTAAATTAGTTTTTAAAGATATTAAATTATTTCAAATATTAATATTATTATAATTATTTTTTAAATTTTTTATTATATTTAAATAATTTTTAATTTTTAATTTTTTAATTTTATTTAAATTATTATATATATTATTAATATTACCTATATTATTTAATAATAAAGAAGCAGTTTTTATTCCTATCCCTTTTATACCCGGTATATTATCACTTTTATCTCCACATAATATTAACATATCCTTAAATAAATTAGGATATATTCCATATTTTTGAAATACTTTTTCTCTATTAAATAATTTTTTTTTTGTAACTAACATATATATATTTTTATTTACTAATTGTAATAAATCTTTATCATAAGATAAAATATATATTTTATATTTTTTTTTATCTAAGAATTTTTTTATTAATGTTCCAATTACATCATCTCCCTCAACATAAGGTATAGTATAATAATTTATACCTCAATTACTTAGTTTTTTTCTTATTAAATATATATATTTTAATAAATGTAAAGATATTGATTTACGATTTTTTTTATAATTATTATAAATTTTATTTCTAAAATTTTTTCTATTATAATCAAAAATAAATATTATATATTTTGGTTTTAAAAAGTAATATTTACTTAAAATCATTTTTC